>CBRAFJ010000018.1:0-12849 GCA_967755195.1 uncultured bacterium
TCACGCCTCCCTGTCACGGAGGAGATCGCCGGTTCGAATCCGGTCGGGCCCGCCATACAAAACGCCTCATCTTCATGGATGGGGCTTTTTGTATGGGAGAGTTCCTTGAACTAGCGATTCGAACTGGAGGTTCGGTCGTTAGCCACAGGCCCCAGCGTAAGCGGGCGCCTGGATTAACGTGCGCCTAGTCGGTCGGGCCCGCCATATCTTGAGCGAAGCGATATCCGGTCGGCATTACATTCTTTGCTATAATGTTCCAGACGCCACCTTAGCTCAGTTGGTAGAGCATCTCATTCGTAACGAGAAGGTCGCCGGTTCAATCCCGGCAGGTGGCTCCACGTCGGTATTTACTCTCGGTCCCGCGCGAGTTTTTGCGAACAAGTAGCAAAAACTACGGCGGGACCTTCGTTATACCTCCTTGCGATCGAAAATGAAATTTTCGATCGGGAAAGTGCAGGGGTCGCAAAACCGGGCTTTTTCATCTAGTCAATCAGATATATACTTGTAGGTAACGTATGAAATCAACATTTCAGACTTTCGTAAAAGACCGCAGCTATTTAGTGCCTTTGGCGCTCGGGGCGATTTTAGTGGCAATCTTGCTAATAATGGGCGCGAGCCACATCCGCGTCTCGGAACTGCAGGTGCCGGTACGCTATAGTTCGTTTGGTATTACTAACTTTTACCGTGAACAGTGGTTCTACCAGTTCACCTTTTTGGTGTTCGGTATCGGTGTTTATGTGCTACACACGCTTCTCGGCATCAAATTGCTCCAAAAGAAAAACCGGCGTTTTGCGATCGCCTTTCAGTGGCTAACGGTTATGTTGCTAGTGATAACCGTCATTACGGTGTCAGCTATCTTTCAAGTGGCGGAGCTCGTCTAGTGACCGACCTGGAGATCCCGCTAGGAAAACGAACCAGGTTTTACCGCTTTTTCGAAGTGCTACCAGGCTTCCTGAGCTATTTCATGATCCTGCTGCCGATCCTGCTGAGCTTTATTAGCCCGGTTTACGGCGCTATTTTTATTATCGTGTTTATCATTATCTGGTTCGTGAAGGCTATCGGTACCTCATACCGCACCATTCAGGGTTACGACACATTACGTAGGGCCAAGCGTTTGGACTGGAAAGGGCGACTGTCTGATCTGGAAGACCCCGAGAAGGCTATAGATGACCGTAGTTACTTTGACTCGTGGCGGGGTGATGTTCACCGACACAACCTAGAGCAGCTGGCGGCCACCGTAAATGCCCGTAAACCGTCTGATATATACAACGCCGTTGTTATCGCCACCTACAACGAGTCGCGTGACGTTTTGGAGCCAACCATCCAGGCGGTGCTCGATAGTGACTACGAATCTAGCCGCATTATACTGACCATTGCCTATGAGGCGCGCGGCCCACAGGCGACCAAAGATGCCGTGCACGCACTGCAAGCAAAGTACCGCAACGAATTTCACGAGTTTTACATAGTTGAACACCCAGCTGACCTGCCAAACGAGGTAGTGGGCAAGGGCGGCAACATTACCTATGCCGGTAAAGTCTTGGCTGGTAAGCTGGATGATCTAAAAATTGATCCAGAAAACGTTTTAGTGACCACTCTGGACAGCGACAACCGCCCACACAGCACTTATTTTTCATACGCAACTTACGAGTTTGTTGTTCACCCAGAGCCGCGACACGTGTCATTTCAGCCGTTGGCACTGTTTATGAACAATATTTGGGACGTGCCGGCTCCGATGCGCGTTTTGGCGGTAGGTAACTCGTTCTGGAACCTGGTGGTCGCGCTAAGACCTCATATGTTACGCAATTTTGCGGCTCATTCGCAGAGTATGGCCGCGCTTATCGACATGGATTTTTGGAGCACCCGCACTATTGTCGAGGACGGTCACCAGTTCTGGCGCAGCTACTTCCGTTACGACGGTCACTACAGTGTTGTACCTATCTATGTACCGATCTATCAGGATGCGGTATTATCCGACACTTACCGCAAGACACTGAAAGCTCAATTCATCCAACTGCGACGCTGGGCTTACGGAGCTTCCGACGTTCCATACGTTGCCGAGCGGGTTTTTAGTAAAAACCGCACCGTTCCTCTTGGTGATGGCATCGCCAAGTTTCTGCGCCTGCTAGAAGGGCACGTTAGCTGGGCAAGCGCCTCGGTAATTCTGCTGTTTGGTGCTTGGGGACCCCTGTTTATCAACCCAGAAGCTAACCGTTCTTTGGTCGCGCACGAACTGCCAACGATTGCCAGTGGCTTACAGCAGGTAGCGATGGTAGGTCTGTTTATAACAGTATTCTTGTCATTCCGCATGCTGCCACCACGTCCGGAACGCTATAGACGCCACCGCAGTATCGGTATGTTGTTGCAATGGGTACTGATGCCTGTTACTAGTATTGTTTACGGCTCGGCTGCGGCCCTGTATTCGCAGACTAGGTTGCTGACCGGTAGGTATCTAGACAAGTTCGACGTCACCGAAAAAGCCGTTGTCACCAGTGACGGTACGACTAAGTCCTAAACTATACCGCGATGAGTAGTTCGTGGTCGACCACGCGCTGGCCGCTGGGCGACATTTGTGACCAAGCCCTGACGGGCGCCATACTGGATGCCGGCCGTAGCATCAAAGTTTGATAGTGCGTGATAAGTCATCTCGGCCAGAGAGTGAACTACTATCACGTCTGTTGCCGAGGCTTGAACTTGTTGAGCGACGGTTTGGCTCAACCAATATGCCTCATCGCCTGATGCTGGACTAGGGCGATGAGTCAGGCAAGTCGCAATACTGAGCATCAGGCGAGGAAGACTGAAATTTGTCATGCCATTCGGACCCTGAACTCGAAAAGCGTAGCTGTCATCAGCAACCACCTCGTTTGTTGAAAATACCGTGCCGCACGACAGACACTGACGCCGCCGCCAGACAGTCGGCGTTTTTTTGTGAGGGCGAGAGTTGGTTACCTTGGTTTCGCTGCTACATTTTATGCAGATCATGTCTATATATTGTCATAACGCTATGTAAAATGCTAGTGGATAACTATCTATCGGCTGTGGGTAAATATAAAAAGAACCCCGCTACAAGAGGGGGTTCTTTGGCTGATGTAGCTATTATTTAGTAGATTTGCCGTGTGGTGCGTCTTTGCCGCTAAGTATTAGTTCGTAAAATAGCTCGAATTTTTCTAGTTCTGATTTGACGCTATTTTTGCTACTAGTTCGGTGTGTGGTGGACTTTGTATCCATAACTCTTATGTTATCATGTATGTGTCATATTGTCAATAGTTCTTATGCTTTACATATATATCACGTAGTGCATAACACGTGGTGGTTTCAGGACAAATCACAGGTGGAAAACTATGGGATAAGTGTGGGTAAGTCGTCTCCACTCATATACACTAGGGTTAACAACAAACTTTTAGGGGGTCAAATGGTTACGCTCAAAGGAGTAAACAAGAGCTACGGCAAGAAAAGTCACCAGTTTCAGGCGCTGTACGACATAAACCTCGAGATCCCGGATGGAGCCTCGGTAGCTATCATCGGTAAATCGGGTTCAGGTAAATCGACACTAATGCATGCTATGTCGGGCCTAGACCGACCACAGACAGGTGAGGTTATTGTTGATGGACAAAACATCCTGAAGCTAAAAGAGCGACAGGTAGATACTTTTAGGGCCCAAAAGATTGGTTTTATTTTTCAGAGCTTCTTTTTGCAGGGAAACGAAACGGTCACAAACAACGTTAGTCTACCTCTGGAAATAGCCGGTGTACCACGCCGCAAACGTCAGGCGCTAGTTCAACAAGCCTTGGCTGCTGTTGATCTGTCAGACAAGGCTAGCAACAAGGCCAAAGATCTATCTGGTGGCCAAAAGCAACGACTAGTTATAGCTAGGGCGATAGTAAACAACCCAGGTCTATTGTTTGCTGACGAACCAACCGGTAACCTAGACAGCACTACTGGTGAGCGGATAGAGGACCTGTTGTTCGGCTACAACAAGTCCAGCGGCACGACACTGATCATAGTTACGCATGACGCCGACTTGGCCGCCAAATGCGATATACAGGTCAACATAAAAGATGGCCGTATCGCTTCCATACAGAATAAAAACGTACCGAGAGCCAGTACACCGCAAGTAAAGAGGGTCCAACTATGAAATTTGTTGATATCGTGCGCCGGGCTGGGCGCAGCCTGCGTGAGGCAAAAATGCGCACGCTGCTCACTAGTCTGGCTATAGGAGTAGGTGCATTTACGATTACGCTCAGTCTGGCGGCAGGTGAGGGCGGTCGTCGTTTCGTGTCAGATATTGTCAGCAGTAACACTGACCCACGTGCCGTTTATGTCCAGGCAAAGCAGGACCAGCAGTCAGAGGGTCCAAAGGAATACACCGACGCCCAAAAAGTCGACCTCGGTGGTTTTAGCTTGAAATTGTTAAAGAAATCCGACATAGAAGCAGTCCAGAAACTGGAGCATGTCGAGTCCGCCGAACCTATCTACACGCTGACGGTAAAATACATTACGCGTGAGGACGCTAAGAAGTATGAGGTCAGCGCAGCCCAGTTTGACCCATCTATAAAACTAGAATACGAGGCGGGTGCTGCACGCAAACTGGCCAGTGGTGAGGCGATTATACCAAAGGAATATCTGGAGGTTCTTGGTCTGGGATCGGCAGCCGATGCTATTGGCGAGACAGTCACCGTGGCGGTAACTCCGGCCAATCCGTCAGACGCTGACAAGATCATGAACTTTCGTGTCGTTGGTGTGACGGGCGCCTCTAGCCTGGCTTTGGCGACTCGCAGCAACCTACAGGTGTCAGAAAGTGATGCAAAGGTTATGTATGATTACACCACCAAAGGGACGCCGCGCCAGGACACTTACACGCAGGCTACAGTGCGTGTCGACAGTGAGCAGAACGTTACGGCAGTAAAGGACGCTATAAACGGCCTAGGGCACGAAGCAATGACTGCTGAGGACATATTAGGCTCGGTCTTTGTGTTTATAAACGTGCTACAGGGAATACTACTGGGCTTCGGCGCGCTAGCTATTTTGACGTCAATCTTTGGCATCATAAACACCCAGTACATCAGTGTTCTAGAGCGAACCCAACAGATAGGTCTCATGAAAGCCCTAGGTATGCGTCGTCGTGATGTCGGTCGCCTGTTCAAACTAGAGGCCGCCTGGATCGGATTTTTGGGTGGTGCTATCGGTGCAGGGCTAGCTGTTGTCGCCGGTATGGTCGGTAATCCATACATATCGGAAGCGCTTGAAATCGACGCCAGTCTACTAGCGTTTGTGCCATGGCACATCGTAACGGTCATAGTCGGACTGATGGTTATATCGGTACTCGCCGGAATGCTTCCAGCCCGCAAGGCAGCAAAGCTTGACCCTATAGCAGCACTACGGACAGAGTAGCGTCTAAAACTCTACAACCAAATAAAAAGCCGGTTACTATGACCGGTTTTTTATTTGGTGGGCGATAGAGGATTCGAACCTCTCACCTCCACAACGTCAATGTGGCGCTCTAGCCAAATGAGCTAATCGCCCTCGTCGGAATCGTCTCCGAGCGCTGGTTTTCGAACAAGTTCGAAAAACCGCCTACTCTTCGTCGTTTCCTCCTCTCGTTTCAGCAAACAGGCTAAAGCCTTCGGATTGCTGAACCGGGAAGCTGCAATAGTTACAAGGAACAGCTAAAATCATAGCAAAAACAGAGGCGGATGGCAACTACATCTGCTACAATTAAGCATATATGAGCGAAGAACAACTATTTGCAATGCGTCATAGCTTGGCGCACATCACAGCACAGGCCGTGCAGCACCTATGGCCTGAGGCAAAGTTTGGCGTTGGACCAGTCGTCGAAAACGGTTTTTATTACGATATCGATCTCGGCGAAACAAAGATCTCCGAAAGCGATTTCAAACGCATTGAAAAAGAAATGCGCACCATAATAAATAAAGATTTCACATTTGAGCGTAGTGAGAAAAACATCGATGAAGCTCTGCAGTGGGCCGAAAATGCTGGTCAGCCATACAAAACAGAGCTGCTAAATGACCTAAAACGTGCCGGTACGACTGTCGCTAAAGACCTAGACTCAGAGACTCTTGGAGTGGCTGCTAACGGGGAAGACGTTGTTGAAAATGTATCATTTTACACAGACGGCGACTTTACCGATTTGTGTCGCGGCCCACACGCCGCAAGCACCGGCCAGGTCGGTGCTTTCAAGCTAATGCGCGTTGCCGGTGCTTACTGGCGTGGTAACGAAAAAAACGCTCAAATGCAGCGACTGTATGGTGTTGCATTTGCAACAAAAGAAGAGCTCCACCAGTACTTAACTATGCTGGAAGAGGCTAAAAAACGCGATCACCGCAAACTCGGCCAAGAATTAGACTTGTTTACGTTCTCGCCATTGATCGGTGCTGGCTTGCCGCTGTTCACACCACGCGGAACTGTACTGCGTGAAGAGCTAGAAATGTTCAGTAACCGGCTTCGAAAAGACACTGGCTTTGAAAAAGTATCTATTCCGCACATTACAAAAAAGGATTTGTACGAAAAGAGTGGTCACTGGGCAAAGTTTGGTGACGAACTCTTTCTGGTAAACAGCCAAGAAACTAGTGACGATTTCGTCATGAAGCCGATGAACTGCCCACATCACACCCAGATATACGCTAGCAAACCGCGCAGTTATCGTGACCTGCCGGTGCGATATCTAGATACTACGATGGTTTATCGTGACGAGAAAACCGGTGAACTCGGCGGTCTTAGTCGCGTACGCAGCATCACTCAGGACGACAGTCACGCTTTTGTTCGCCCCGACCAGATCGAAGGGCAGATTTATGACCTACTAGCGGCGGCTAATAAGCTGTACGCTGCGGTTGATATGAAGCTGCGAGTCCGTCTCAGTTATAGGGACGAATCCGATGCGTACCTGGGTTCACCTGAGCTCTGGGGAAGCGCTCAGGAACAGCTAAAGAGCGCAGTTGTCGCCAACGGCTTGGACTACTTCGAACAAGAGGGCGAAGCAGCCTTTTACGGTCCAAAGATCGACTTTATGGCTAGTGACGCTATTGGTCGTGAGCACCAACTAGCAACAGTTCAGCTAGACTTTGTTCAGCCGGAGCGCTTTGAGCTAACCTATACCGATGACAAGGGTGAAAAACAGACGCCAGTCATGATCCACTGTGCGCTACTTGGCTCACTAGAGCGCTTCCTGAGCGTTTACATAGAACATACTGCTGGCAAGTTCCCGCTATGGGTTGCTCCCGAACAGCTACGCATCATCCAGATGAATGATGACGAGAACGTGGCAGCGTTTGTAGACAAACTGGCTAAGATGGCACGTGAACACGGTCTACGTATAACGGTAGATAATGGCAACGACAGTGTCAGCAAAAAAATCCGCAGCACCGAGACCCTAAAGGTTCCATACTCACTAGTTATTGGTGAAAAGGAAGTAGAACAGGGTAGGTTGACGCCCCGTATTCGCCGGGACCTAGCGGTTGAGGGTCGTGAGGATGCTAGCTACGATGCAGAACAATTCTTTGCCAGTCTGGCTAACGAAGTGAAGGCTAGGGCAAGCAAGTCGTCACTTTAGGTCATGACAGAACCGTCATTTAGCGAAAAAGTCTATGACATCGTTGCCAGCATACCGAAGGGAAAGCTGACGACTTATGGTGATATCGCCGGTCTCGCTGGACACCCATATGCTGCAAGACAAGTTGGCGGTCTGGCCCACTTTGGTCCAACTGATTTGCCATGGCATCGGGTTGTGAATAGACTCGGCGACTGCGCCAGTGGCTACTACGGAGGCAAAGAGGGACACAGACGGGCACTCGAGGCAGAGGGCTTCAAGGTTGAAGATTTTCGGGTGGTAAATTTCGAGGAATACAGATGGAGACCATAGCACCGCTAATTGTTATCACCGGTCCAACCGCTAGCGGCAAAACTGGACTGGCTTTAGAGCTGGCCGAAAAATACGGCGGCGAGATAATCTGTGCTGATTCGCGAACGATCTATAGGGGCATGGATATTGGCACGGCCAAGCCAACTGCCGAGGAACAGGCAGTCGTGCCACACCATCTGCTGAATGTGGTTGACCCTGGTGAGCCGTTTTCAGCCGCCGATTTTCAGTTGCTAGCAAACCAAGCGATTGCCGACATACGCGGACGGGGCAAAATACCATTTTTAGTTGGCGGGACCGGCCTGTACGTCGATGCTGTAGTTCGTGAATATACCTGGCCAAAGACCAAGGGCTCGACAGACGAGCTCGAGGGCAAATCCATCGATGAACTACAAACGATGATAAAAAAGCAACATAAAATAATGCCTGAAAACATGTTGAATAAAAGACATCTTATAAACGCATTACTAAGAAGTGAACAGGGTAAAGCCTTAGAAAACCCACGTCCAAACACCTATGTTGTAGCAATCAAAACTGACAAAGATGTTCTACATACGCGTATCCAGGATCGTGCTAAAGTCATGTTCCAAACTGGCGTCGTCGACGAGTCTAAACGTCTAGCTGAACGCTTCGGCTGGGGCAGCGAGGCTATGACGGGCAACATTTACCCAATCATCCGGCGTATGTTGGACGGTGAGATTTCCGAGCAGCAGGCCATACAAGAGTTCTCCACCAAAGACTGGCACTTGGCTAAACGGCAAATCACTTGGTTGAAGCGGTTTAGTTACGTAAAGTGGCTTGGCCTCGATGACGCCCGGGAGTATATCGAGACAATACTACGGTAAATGTGCTAGTATAGTACTCGATATGAGAGAGGGAATTAGCCAGTGATTGACGCACTATTTGGTTCAAAGACGCGAGTAAAATTGTTACACCTGTTTCTGAACAATCCAGGTCGAGCTTTTTATGTACGTGAGATTACCCGCAAGATCGATGAACAGATCAACTCTGTCCGTCGTGAACTAGCAAACATGCTCAGTATAGGCATTATAAAGAGCGAAAACAGTAACAACCGCCTATACTACGAGGTCAACCAAGACTACACTCACTTTGAGCCGTTGCATCAGATATTTGCCGACAGCAGCTCGACTGGAACTGTAGGTGTGGCTGATGTGAACGACTGGACGAAGCGTTTGAAGCCACTAGGTGATGTCCGAGTAGTAGTCTTTGCAGGAAAGCTCGTACACGGTTCGACAAGTGATGTCGATGTACTGATAGCCGGCACTGTTAACAAAACCCAGGTAAAGAAATTCATCCGTGAGCTCGAAGAGGAAGAAAATAAAACCTTGAACTACTCCGTTATGGATTACCAAGACTTTTACTACCGACTGAGTATCAAAGACCGTTTCGTAACGACACTACTAGCTAGCAAGCATACCGTAATTACAGACAGCGAACTCATACTGAGTGACTAACAACTACCGAAGGAGAATTATATGGATATTGAATACAAAGGCGCTAACTGCGTAACCATCACTACTAAAAAGGCAGTCATAGTAATAGACCCAAAACTTTCTCAGGTTGGGTTGAAGGACATCAAACCAAAGAGTGCGGTTGTTATCGCGACGCAAGAAGATCTACTAGCGGCTGGTGATGACGCCATAGTTATTGATCGCCCTGGCGAATACGAGGCTCGTGACGTATCAGTGGTTGGCGAGGCTAGTGAGCGCATGATCGACCACGACAAGAGCAAGAAAAACACTATCTACCGTGTAACTCTCGATGACACTACTTTTGCTATACTCGGCCACGTCGCCGCACCTCTAACCGAGGAGCAGCTAGAGGTACTAAGCGTCGTTGACGTAGCTATCGTTCCAGTTGGCGGCAACGGCTACACACTAGACCCGCACCAGGCCGTTAGCGTCGTTCGTCAGATAGACCCTAAAGTAGTCGTTCCAACACACTTTGCTGACAAAGCGGTTAACTACGAAGTGCCACAAGTCGAGCTAGAAGCTTTCGTGAAAGAACTAGCAGCGCCTCAGACAGAGAAGACTACCAAATGGAAACTGAAAACGTTACCAGAGGTACTGACACTAGTTGAGCTGGAGCGCACTGCCTAAGCAGTTACGCTCATACAACTAAAAACCTCTCGGTGTACGAGAGGTTTTTAGTTTACCCGGATAGTCGGTTAGGCCAGGATACCTTTTTTCTTAAGAGTGCGGATAGCCTGGGTCGACAGAGTCATAGTGACTTTGTGGCCATCAACAACAAAAGTCTTCTTCTGAAGATTTGGCTTAAAGACGCGCTTTGTGCGGCGCAAGCTAAAGCTCACGTTGTTTCCGTGCATCTTTCCTTTACCGGTGAGTTCACATCGTGCCATAATTAGTTCTTCCTTTTCAACCGTTCTATATTACTGTTTTTTTTGCGTTTGGTCAAGGGGTGGAGCGAGTACTTTTAAGGTATACTAAATGACATGACTTTGGATCTAACATATATAACGCTGGTTATAGCGGTGGTTTTGGTCTCCATGACCATTCACGAGGCGATGCACGCCTACGCCAGCTATTGGCTGGGTGACGATACTGCAAAATCACAGGGCAGGCTGACTCTGAACCCAATAGCGCATATCGACCCGTTTTTGACTTTGCTGCTACCTCTGATGCTAGCTATATTAGGCCTGCCGATATTTGGTGGTGCCAAGCCGGTGCCGTTCAACCCGATGAGGGTGCGATACGGTGAATTCGGTGCCGCACTTGTTGGTGTTGCTGGGCCTTTAACTAATCTAGTTATCGCGTTCTTGGCGTTCGCCGCCTTTGCCCTTTTTGGAACATCCGGCGGTTTCTTTAGCGAGGTACTGCAGCTGACAGTTGTAGTGAACCTAGGCTTCTTTATATTCAACATGCTGCCTATACCGCCACTAGACGGCTCTAGGTTGCTATACGCTTTGGCACCAGACTCTGCTCGACGGGTCATGGAAATGGTAGAACAAAGGGGTATTTTACTCGTATTCGCCGTTGTGTTGCTGTTCAGCAGTCAGATAGGGGTCTTCATAGTTGCGGTTAGGGATGCCATACTGGCGGCGTTCGGGGCTTTGTTTGGACTAAGCATTTAGTGCTACAATATAGATGTCCCCCAGGGGTAGCACCGGAGATTTTGTTTTCCTAACAAAAGATGACAGGGAGCTCTAATGGGTATCGTCCGTGGATGATGTCTGCGAGCACCCACCTTGCTTAAACGCGGGGAACTCATCTTCTCCGGTGTCCCAGAGGGACTTTTTTGTTGCTTTTTTATACTACTTATGCTATAGTTCACTAAAGTTAAACCTATGAAACAAAAAGTCTCAACTCGGGCCGTCATCAAACAAGAAGGCAAGATATTGCTACTACGTCGCAAGGGCGGTCGTCCTAGTATTCGTGGTATGTACGAGTTGCCAGGCGGGCGAGTTCATATGAATCAACAGCCAGAAGATGCCGTTCGTCATGCGCTTCGTGTCCATACAAACGTCGCCGCCGAGACCGTACAGCTGAGTGATGTGCTGTCATTTGTCGACCCAGACGACCGGGAACTTCAGTATGTTTTCGTTGTTTACGAAGCAACACTAAAGCCAACGGACAAGACGATATCACTCAGTGATGAGTACGATAAATATGTCTGGAAAAAGATGTCGGAAATACAGCGAAACGAACTAACACAATCAACTTTACAGATACTGGGACTACAGGAAGTGGCCTATGCAACCAGCACTCCACAAGACCTAGATATAGAAATCGATGAAAAAAAATCATCGTTTCCGCTTGCGGTTATTTACTCCGATGGTGGTTCACGCGGCAATCCTGGACCGTCAGCTAGCGGCTTTGTAGTTATGAACGAAGCCGGAGAAGTAGTCTCGGAGGGCGGGGCATACCTAGGTATAACCACAAATAACGTTGCCGAGTATCAAGCGGTTTATTTGGGCCTCGAACGTGCCCAGGAACTCGGTGCCAAGGTGATCGATTTTCGGATGGATTCACTCTTGGTAGTCAACCAGATGAATGGACTATGGAAGATAAAAAACCCAGACCTGGCCATCATTCATAATCGAATAAAGGAACTTGCTGGTCGGTTTGATAAAGTTACTTTCTCGCACGTGCGCCGCGAATACAACAAGTTGGCTGATGGTATGGTCAACAAGATTCTTGATGCTCAAGCATAACGCTGTATAATGTAGAGCGTCAGACTATTAAATGGTCGCTTGTACATTGTTATAAGAGGAAAGTCCGGGCAACATAGGACAAGGGCAGTCGCTAACGGCGACCGGGGGTAACCCTAGGGAAAGTGCCACAGAAACTATACCGCCATCGCAACCCTAAAGGTAGCGAGGTAAGGCTGAAAAGAGTGAGGTAAGAGCTCACAGCGACGCATGGTGACATGCGGAGGAGGTAAACCCTGCCCGTTGCAAGGAGATGTAGCCCCGTGCGTAAGCACGGTCGGTCCGGTTGTGTTACATCATTGATCCGCTCGAACCTATGGGCAACCGTAGGTCTAGATAGATGACCATTCTCGCCAGAACCCGGCTTACAGATAGTCTGACAACTAAAAAACTCCCACACTAGCGGGAGCTTTTTAGTTTTGATCGTTCAAATACTATTTGATTGCTGATTTGACGATAGCCGTGAATGCTTTAGGTTCACGAACAGCTAGGTCGGCTAGAGTCTTGCGATCTAGCTCTATGCCAGATTCCTTTAGACTGTGCATCAGCTTGCCATAGGTTGTGCCGTTTTCACGGGCTGCAGCGTTGCTGCGGGTAATCCAAAGTGAACGCAGGTCGCGCTTTTTGTTGCGGCGATCGCGGTAAGCGTATTGGAGAGCACGGGTAACTGCTTGCTTAGCAAGGCGGAAGCTACGGGTGCGGTTGTGTTGCATGCCTTTGGCGGCTTTTAGCACTTTTTTGTGCTTGGCGCGGGCGGTGACTCCTCGTTTGACTCGCATCGACTAAGCTC
>CBRAFJ010000019.1:0-12133 GCA_967755195.1 uncultured bacterium
GAGCGCTTCCTTGCCATGGAAGAGGCCAGGAGTTAGAGTCTCCTAACCCGCACCAAATAAAATGTCCTAGCTAGTCTAGGATTTTTTATTTGGTATTTGTTTGATTTCTTAACTCCTGGCCTCTTCAAAAATAAAAATAGCCAGGAGCACTCTTGCGCCAGCCTACCGGCTGGGTCAAGAGTTTAGAGTCTCCTAACCCACGCTGGCTTGATTGCGAGAGTGCGTATGTTATTGCATCAAACGCCGAAGCGTTTTACTGCCCTAGCGTGAGCCTTTGCTGCCTCAACATCACGATCACGAGGACTGGCGTTAGTGACAAGGTCTTCTAGCAAATGGTGACTCGCATGAGCTATCTCTTGTATGGCTTTGTTAAACGCTGCCTCATTTGCAGCCGATGGCTTTTGAAAGCCCGAGATCTTTCTAACGAACTGAGTTGCTGCAGCTAGCACTTCCTCATTCGTTGCATGAGGCTCAAAGTTATAGAGTTGCTTGATGTTTCTACACATACTCTTATCGTAGCAAGCAAATGCAAGGTTCGTAAGGTCTATATAATCTTCTTTCTTGGTCTGTTGCGAAATATAATAAATATGTTATTATATTTAGTCAGGTGGCAAATCGTCACTCGCACTTCTCTACAAGGAGTACAAATGAGCTTCAACGAAGGCTTCTACAAGCAGAGTCAGACTCGTGTCGATGACATGAGTGTCCGAGGCTACATGATGGCGATCTCCGGTTTCACGGTTGTCTTCATCCTGGTCTCGATGGTCGGCGCATCGTTCAGCTACAACTGGACGTTCTCCAACAACATGTGGCTGCTGCTGGGGTTCATGCTCGCCTGCATGGCCGTTTCGATCGGTGGTGGCTTGTTGGCTCATGCCAACGATGACCCCATGATTTCCGTGGTAGGTGGCGCGATCTGCGCAGGTGCCATGGGCCTCATGATCGGACCGTTCGTCGCGCTCTACGAGCTCGGCAGCGTCACCCAGGCGTTTGCACTCGCGGCCGGCGTCGTTATGGTCACCGGGTTCATCGGTGCCGTACTGCCCGCGAACTTGTCCGCATGGGGCGCGCCGCTGTTCGGATTGCTCCTCGGAGCAATCTTCGTTCAGTTCGGCGGCATTGTGCTAGCAGCGGTTGGCGTTGACATGAGACTGAGCTTCACGATCCTCGACTGGGCCGTGCTCATCCTGTTCTGCGCCATCATGGTCTATGACCTCAACATGGCACGTCGGCTCGACCGGACACTCAACAACGCCATCGACGTGGCGGTGAACGTGTTCCTGAACTTCGCCAACATCTTCATCAGGATCCTGTCCATCATGGGTCAGAAGAAGTGATGTAGGCGAGAACCGGCAAAGCCTGAAGCGGTACAGGCTCCAGTGAATCACTTCTCACGAAGTCATGTCACAATACCGTCCACCAGGCGCTGATCAACGATCAGCGCCTTTCAATTTGATATAAATGTATGTTCATACCGCGAGCCAAAAGGACGAAAAGCGAGTACTAAGAAAAATAGCCCGGAGCACTCCGAACCCGCCATGGCCACACCGCTACTCCCTTTAGCACTTCGCAAGAGCTCGTTAAGGATATAATGCTTTTATGCAATTAAAGACAGTGACTTGGAATATCGGCGGCGGCAAACATCTAAAAGACGGCGAAGATCCGTTGTTGATGGCGTCTTATTCCGTAGACGCCATCGCCGAAATTGCTAAGTGGCTAAAATCAAACGATCCGGATATCATTACAATTCAAGAAGCTCAAGGCGATAACGATACCAACCAAGTGGAGGAAATAGCAAAACTTTTAGGTTACGACTATCATTTTTTCGACCACACCTCGAAGTCGCATATAGACGAAAACAAGCTACTTGGTAACGGAATAATTTCTAGGTATCCTATTGCAAACCATTCAACAGGTTTGTTCTTTAATCCTAATATTGAGGCAACGCTGCAAGGCAAACCTGCGGTGACCCACGACAAGGGATACGGTTCCTGCACCGTTAGTATTGACGGTCATGATATTTCAGTGACAACACTCCATCTTCTACCCTTACGAGCCTTTGGTATCGAGTTTGAATCGGAGGTAGGTGGGGCTATACTGCGCAGCGTTGAGTCTACTGTTATGCCTGACGCTCCTATAGTTCTTGTGCAAGGAGATTTTAATATTGATAGCGCACAGCTCGCGCCTATCCTGCCGGGCTTATCGGCTAATAATATGAATGAGATATCGCTGAATGAGCCGACTACACCATCTGGAAAACGATACGACCATGTACTTTATAGAGGTCTAGCGCTTGAAAGTATAAAAGTTGATTCGGGTGTAAAAACTGACCACTACCCGGTGAGTTGTGAATTTTCTATAAAGGCTTCACTGGATTAGCGATAATACGTTACGGGTTTCGAGAAAACCTCATTTGTTGAACAGGCTCCCTCTTTCTTCTCGATTTGCATTGTATGATCATCAACCAATCGCAATAGGACTTTTCCAGAACCCGCCATCCGGCCGTTCGGGAATCGCTGGCTGCCTTCGTGCTGGTAGCAATAGAGTGTACCAACTTTTGTTTGGCTAGGCTCGACGTTGATAGTACCTACTGTCTTGGGCGTAAAGTTGTACATGAATTGGTCCGCGATGATGCCAGATACGGCTAGCTGGCCGATGTTGCTCACCGAGTGATGAGTCAGTGAGAAATGACTACTCCAATCAGTTTTGGCTTGGTTAGGGCTCTTGTGTGCAAACCATCCCCCTTGCAGCGTGCCTCTGATATCCTGGTACGCTTCGCCACACCTAGGTTCGGCGGTTCGTGAAACTTTTGAGTAAAGCTGGGTTTGCAGATCACTCGTCCAGTAGTCCAACGGGCAGACGGCATCGACATTGTGGTAATACTCCGGAGACAGGACTCCGCCCTTTGAGCCTTCGTAAGTAGCCCAGAGGTCCCAGCCGTTTGAGGTGCCTAAAAGCTCACCAGCGGACAGCTTGATATCTACGTCCCATATACAGTTGGTGATCTCCGAGGTAGTTTGCTTACTATTGTTACATTGACCCTTGCCGGGAGCCTCGGGTGTACCTATTGCCGACATAATCTTTTCGCTGAGCACATCAACGTGACCATAGATGAGCCTAAGTTCGCTGCACGGGTAAAAATCTATACGGTAGTCACCCCCTCTGTCCGTCCCGTTAAAAATTTCCCTGCTATAGCTCACAGATGTTATTACAATATCTGCCGGCGCGTAGAGTTCTTTTTGCGTCGCGTCGCCATACGGGTACATCATGTACATATGATCGGTGGGCAAAGTGTGGTCTGGCGGGTCGACGTTGCCGAGGGGTGCAATTTGCTCAAGTTTAGATATATCCGCCGGCAGTGCGATAAGTGGCTGCATTCCGCAAGCTGGTAAGCCTTGGTAACTCACGCCACGATTGTCTGTGGGAGGTTGGTTATCTTTACTAAATATTTTAAAAGCGACAAAGCCTACAATGGCAAGAACGACAACTGCGAGAAGGATCGCTGCCAACCGAAGTCCTTTTTTATTTTTAAACATATGCGCATTATGCTATGTTGTACTGATTTAGTCCAACGTTACGTGTGGTCTCGTCAACATAGGCTATGATAGATATATAAGCTGGAGGTGCTCATGCGTAAGATTATCGTACAAGAATTTATAACTATTGACGGTGTTATGCAGGCACCGGGCGGGCCAGAGGAAGACCCGACGGCGAAGTTTGAATTTGGCGGATGGCAAGCACCTTTTATGGGTGACGAGGCGGCTGATTCCATGACTAGACCAGCGCTCAACGCTAATGTTGAATTCTTGCTGGGCGGTTATACGTTTGAAATCTGGTCTGGCTATTGGCCTAAACATGGTGACGTCTGGGCATACATAAACGACAATATGAAGTACGTATTAACCAGGACAAAGACCGAAACAGACTGGCAGAACACTACTTTCGTACATAATGTGGAAGACATCAAACAGCTGAAGGAGTCAGATGGACCCGACCTCCATGTTTGGGGTAGCAGCAAGCTGGTGCAGCTGCTCCTAGCAAACGATCTGGTTGACGAACTCTGTCTCATGACCTACCCCATCATACTCGGCCAAGGCAAAAAACTCTTCGCCGACGGAGCAGCCCCGAGAACCTTCTCTCTTATCGAAAGCCGCGTCGGCAAGACTGGAGTGATCGCTGCCCGTTATATCCGAGCAGGCGAAGTAAAGACCGGCACTATTGACGAGTAGTTTTTAGGAATTCTACGACACTTTTGAGTGCTAGCTGACCGTCAGTAGTGTCTAAGTTGAATTGATATTCGTGCGGTAACCCTGGAGTGTGGTTGGCTGGATAAAACAACTTGGTGGTCGGAACTCCTAATGACGTTAACTTGTCAGCCAGAGGTATAGACTGGTCGTTCGTAAGCGGGTCGTTGTTGCCGCCGCTAATAAATGTGGCTGGAAAGTTTTTCGTGACGTGATAGTACGGTGACATCTGGCGAATAAGCGGATTTGATTTATCTTTAGAACCACTGTAAGCCCACACCGTCTCATCGTCTCCCCAGCGAATAAGTGCTGGCAGGTTAGGGGCTGCGTCTCTCAAGCCTTCCATTTTGTATATGCCGCAAAACAGAATGACACCGGCTAGCTGTGAAGGGTCAAGCGAAAGTGTTATGCCTACTTCTTTCGCATAGTCAGGGTTGGTAGCCAGAGCCGCCATCTGGCTAGATAGCTGTGAACCCGCCGAGTCACCGGCTAAGAAAATCTTGTTTGGATCAATATGAAAGCGTGATGCATTAGCTGCAACATAGGCATGTGCCGCATTTAGCTCATGTATCTGTGCTGGGTATGGCTTTTCGGGTGCTAACGTGTAGTTAAGCGAGACGATCGTAAAGCCCTGGGCAGCGAGGAGTTTAAAATACGGCCCAACATTGGCTTTATCGCCCGATACCCATGCACCGCCATGGGTCCATACCACTACCGGCAACGCTTGGTTGGTTTGTTCGACATATGTAGGCATATATACGTCGAGCATTGCCCGTCTGTTACCCTGCTCGTATTGCTGGTCCGATAACACGGTTATTGGCGTATTTGGAGTGTGCTTTTCAAGGGCGGCCAGTGTTTTGACATTGCCATGATTAAAGACTGTTCGGACTAGTAGAGCTCCGGGCCAAGGGCTCAACCAAAAAGCAAGGACTATGGCGACTATGAGTCCAAGTAGGATACCGACCGGCCACAAGAAAGCCTTGCGGCGATAAAAAGGCAGTCGCTTTATATTGTTGCTTTTCGTTTTTAGTGTGGATTTCGATGTTTTTTTGGTGACCATAATCGTAATTGCAAACCGCTTATGTTTCTACACTTAAGAGTATTACAGAAGATGATGAAAGACAATTTTTACACAACCCGTAGCCGTGTCCAATGATAAAATCAAAGATACTAAGTTAAATAAAAGCGGAGGGCAATCGTTATGGGTAAATACGTTGACGGATTCGTACTAGTAGTGCCAAAAGGTAAAGAGGCAGAGTACCAGAAGATGGCCGAACAAGGTCGCGATTCATGGATGAAGCACGGCGCGCTTCAATACTTTGAATGTCGAGGTGATGATCTAAAGCAGCAAGAAATGGGTGGCCTGAAGTCTCGTGCTTTTGCTGAAATGTCCGGCGCCTCGTCTGACGACAATGTATGGTTCTCTTTCGTTGTTTTTAACTCTCGTGAGCACCGCGACGAAGTAAACAAAAAAGTTATGGAAGAGATGAGCGAAAGTTACGACGAACAAAGTAGTTTTGAAATGCCAAATGACATGACAAAGATGGCATACGGTGGTTTTGAAGTAGCGGTTGAAGGCTAAAAAGTAGGCCGAATACCGGAGTTGTTCTTCGACTGCCCATGCAAAATACCTCGGCTCGTCCGGGGTATTTTGTTATGCTTGTGACATGACTGACGCCCAAAAAGTTGACGAATATATAAATGCCCTTGCCGACTGGCAGCAACAAATATGCAACAAAGCACGAAATCTCATCCACCGAGCAGAGCCTGGTATTAAAGAAGAAATAAAATTTACCAACCGCCCCTACTTTACTTACAAAGGTAATGTTTGCGCGTTGTTAGCCGCAAAGGATCACGTAAACGTATTTATATATGATCCTATTGCTCCAGACCCCGATGGACTTATCAACCAAGGTCACAACAATCAAACCGCACGTTCTATACAAATAACTAAAGACAGCTTCCCAAACGAAGGGGCGTTCATAGAGCTCATTAGAGCAGTAGTTGCTAATAATATCAGAGGTGGTTGGCGCAAACTAAAGTCTAGTTAGACTCGTGGTGCCACGCTCAAAATGTAGTCCAGCTAGCCTGGGTTATTTTAGGCTGGCATAACTAAGCAATAAGTGAGATTATTATGCAATGAAACTCCCTTTCACTATCATCGATGATCTGCCACCATACAGTGATATAAAGTGGCAGCAGCAATTTGTAAAAACTGGTCGAGTTAGGCACGAAGGTGTCTGGCGGCGTACTCAGGAGCCTAAAACCCAGAAACATTCTGGTTATAAAACCGATGCAGATGCTCGCTGGAAGTTAGTGCATTTTTTTGATGAATACAACCTGGAGGTAAACGAACGGGGTTGCGACCTCGTACTAGAAAAGCCATACGTCTGGGTCAACACGGCCCTGCCTAGTGCAGAGATGGACGAATACTACCATAAAACCCTAGAGGCTCTGAATGCAGGAAACTGGAAAGTCGAGCTAACCTCCAACGGTGTACACGCTACTCGTGAAAACATGGTGGCCGAGATAAAGTTCGTAGATCGCGCAGAAGCACAGCACATCTCTGGACTAACGCTACCAGAAGACTACCAAGTGCTGGACATGGAAGTGTTTGGCCCAGAGCAACACCTCAGTGAAGAGGAGCGTGGACGACCATGGAACATCCTAAAAGGTGGCATCCGTAAACCTTTGCAGCCAGGCAATCCGACAGTTGTTCATAAAGGTGACGATTTTGACATCGCCCAGTACATGCCATTTCACCTAGAGCTAGGTTGCGGCCCGTCTATCGAAGCAGGCGTGCCACCACTGTCACATCTTCACAAAACCTACGCTATTTCAAATCCAAAAACACATGACTTTATTTTCGGAAATGATGATGATCTGCCTGTTCGTTTATTTAGCAATCCAGAGGCCTTTTACCTCCAAGCCTCTCTCATCTACGCAACAGCCCTGAAAGCCGAACCGACTACGGCCTTCTACCGAGCAGTCAAACGTCTTTATGACGAAGGAAAAATCCTCGCGCCAGTGTTTACTAATAACTACGATGGCCTGACAGCCGATCTCGGTCTACCCGAACACTATCTGCGCAAGTTTGATGACTCGCACTTGTTCCCTGACGTAGACTTTTCCCCTGAAGCGAAAGCGCTAGTAGTAGTCGGATCACACGCAGACAGGCGCAAGATACAGGAAAAAGCTCGAGTACATGGCTTACAAGTTATATATGTCGATCCACAGCACTACGAGGACGACACCAACCATGAAAGTTACCAATACAGTATAGAAGCCCCTCAGGATGATGATATCCTAGTCGCCATGACTGCCAAGGAGTTCACCGAAACATTCTTGCAAGGCAGCGTACGCCCAGCACCACTCAGCCATGTCGAAGCAGTATAAATTTACCGCGGAAAATTCTCACCAGGCCCACAAGCATGGCGTTGATCTGACTATATACGATTCGGACACCCCAGGAGCAAACGTCGTTTTTGTGTCAGTAGACGAGGGTCATTTCGAAGAGTTTTATAATACAAAAAGCCACTTCATATACTACATAACAGAAGGTAGTGGCACTTTTGTACTAGATGACGAAAAGATAGAGGCCGGCGCCACGGATCTGATCGTCGTTCCACCAAAAACCCGCGTCCATTACTTTGGCACTATGAAGATGGTCTTGACCGTAACTCCTGCTTTCCTGGAGCGGTACGAACACCATGTCCGTTTTGTTGACAGAAACGAAAACCCTTACCAGTTGTAGCAAAATGTGTTCTGATATATAATTCGGGAAATGAGTGAATGGCTCCCTGAAGAGGCTCGTCATGTACGAGACTGCGGCTTACCATTGTGGAATCTGAGCCACGATGAAAATCCAGAATTGTTACTGGAATATTTTGAGTGGCTAACCAAACCTGGTAATGACGAAGCCTTCGAAAGTGCTGTAGACTCTATGCAACAAGTAGGCGTAGGTTTCAACGCCCTGCACATCAAACGCATGAACAATCCAAATACAGGCAAAATGACCGATAGTTTACAACTGAACTTTTACTCCGAAGCTGTTAGCGGTACAGGTGAAGAGAGTCCTCATAATCATTCAAGGCCTGCACACGCTGCCTGGTACTCAACAGGCGCCAGACAGGTGATAACACGGTGGAGACCTACGGATCATGAGCCTATGGCCGAATACGACACCCAGCATAAGCTGGTTGACGTCGTTGCAAATGCAATCATCGATAACAAAGACGGAAGACTACCCGAATACTATCCGAGAAAAATCGGCGAGGGTGTTTTGTGGTTACTCTCACGTACAAAGGTCGCACCACTCGGATCTCAAACCTTTTCTAACCGCGAAGTACATGCCGTGAGTGTCGAATGGCGCGAAGATTCGATCCAGAGAAAGAACGCGAAACTTGGTCAAGTTGCGGTTTCGGCACACTACAAGAGTTGGGAACCGGAACCTGCCTACTACCACCTAATGGAACACTCTTATCTTAGAGAGCCCTACAACCGCGTGCGTATCCTCACTAATGAATTCCTAAAAGTTTCACACGGACTGACGCATAATCAAGCATACGAAGCTTCATGTCTGATTGAGGAGGTCAAACAGAAATACGACCTAGACTACGACGCGGACGACCCAAGGTCACAGCTGATCACTATAGTGTATCCTCCTAGAGGGTCCTCGATAGAACACTTAGAGGGCAAACCAAAATCCACGGACCCAGAGACTGCCAAAGAACTCATACTCAGTGGCAAAGAAACACTACAGGCTTTAGTTTAATAAAAAAGAGTCACCACCGGCTCTTTTTTGTTGTTATTATTGTTATATGAATAAACATAAACAACTTGTTTTACTATCATCACTTCGGATTGCGTTCGGATTGCTTATAGTTATAGCCCTGGTCGCTCAGCTACTCACCAACATCCAACAGGGTCTCAGTGTCGTTAACTTCTTTAGCTTCTTTACGGTCGAGAGCAATATACTAGCAGCGGCCGTTTTGCTAACAGTTGGCATAGGTACACTCGCCAGACGAAAAGCAACACCGCAGTTCGCTTTCATCCGAGGTGCTGCGACACTATATATGACCATCACGGGCATCGTGTTTGCGCTCTTACTATCCGGGCTGCAAGCAGAACTCCAACTAACCGTGCCGTGGATCAACGTCGTGCTGCACTATATAGGCCCAGTTGTCCTACTCGTCGACTGGTTGTTGTTCCCGCCAAAGTTCAAATTCACTTTTCGCGTCGCCCTAGGTTGGCTAATATTTCCGGTAGCGTATCTTTGCTACTCCCTCGTTCGCGGTTCATTTGTGCAGTGGTATCCGTACCCCTTTATCAATCCTATCGAGAACGGCTGGCCAAGCGTCATCGTGATGAGTATCATCATAGCCGCCGGATCAGCTGGTCTGGCCTGGTTGTTGTCACTGCGCACACGAGCAAACTAACCTGGAGTCTAATCCTAGTCCCTAGCCTATTTTTGCTATAGTGGTAACAGAACATGAAAAAAACCAAGGTTAACTACAAACAGATCGACCTGAGAGTTATCGCGTTTTTCCGTAGGACATTCATTCCAGTTGCCCGAATATCCATCTTTCTCGTTTTCTTTTGGTTTGGTTTCATCAAACTACTAGGCCTAAGTCCAGCAAGTCCACTAGCCAAAGCTCTGACCGCTAACACTGTTGGCATGCAGTATTTCGACATACTGTTCATCGTCTTGGCGGCTGTAGAATGCGTTATCGGTATCCTGTTTCTGTTCCCTAAAATGACACGCGTTGTTATACCGCTGTTACTGTTTCACATGCTGATCGTGTGTTCACCGCTGGTGCTAGTACCTAGCTACACCTGGACGGCTTTTGGCATTCCGACACTCGAGGGACAATACATTATCAAAAACGCTGTAGCCGTAGCAGTTGCCATAGGTATAGCCGCATCGACCAAGCCACTCTCTGGTGCTGGCAGCAAAAAGTAGTACCGCCCTAGTTCGATAAAATTTTACAGATCTAAGCCCCAAAGGATAACCCCGTGGATAAACCAGATGTCGACAACGACAACCAAGTCAAAGAGCTCGTCGCTTCACTAGACGACAAAGCCCAAAAGGACTGTTTATCACTAGTGGAAATGATGCAGCGAATAAGTGGCCATCCGCCAAAAATATGGGGGCCAGGCACTATTGGTTTTGACAGCTATCATTACAAATATGAAAGCGGGCGCGAGGGCGACTGTCATGTTATTGGTTTTCGACCAGGAAAAGGCAAGATAACCGTTTACCTTATGGATGGTACGGCGAAATATTCTGAACTGTTAGCTAGTCTGGGCAGACATTCTACTAGCAAGGCTTGCCTGTATATAAGGCATCTCAGCGATGTTCAGTTTCCTGTGCTCGAGAAGATATTGCAACAGTCTTACGAGTATATAAAGTCCCAAGACGGACGCATGCACCGCGCGTTCAAATAAACGCTCTATTTGGTTTTGGTCTTTTTCCGCTCCATAACCCACTTTTGTGAGCTACTCATGGCCTTGTCTGTACGATGTATACAGCCGAGCCAGCAGCAGGGACGACGCTTGCCTTCTATAAGTTCTGAAACAGTACGTTCTACGTGGTTCTGCCTGGTGTCAGATGTTTTAACAGAGATAGTCCAGCAGATCCATTCATTTCGGGCCAGCGGAGTTATGTCTTCCCAGGCAGCCAAAGCCTCAGGTGAGGCTGTTAGGGCTTTTCGCAAATCGGCCGGTAGTTCGTGGGCTACGCCGCCCGATATCACTGCCTTCGTCATAGACTTATGGTAACGCAAGTTGTATTTTTCTATCAAGCCCGGCGCATGATGTCATATGCGAAATGCTATTTCTTTTTGGTGGTTCGTTTTTTCGGTTTTGGCTGCCAGTAGTGAAGCAGGTACAAAATAACACCCAAAAGCATGACGACAACCACCAGTGCGACAACTAGTATCGGCATACAGTGGTCAAAAGTATACATCGACCCTGCTTCATTTACTGCGTGAGAGTGTCCTGCGTGTGCGAATGTTGTAATCATAACCGTATTGTAGCATACGGGACCGTGTATTCCCTGCTATACTCACATCATGAAACCCAGCCAAGCAGCCGATCAAACACCAACAGAAGAAACCCGCGACAGCAAAAAAGAAATCGTCATAGGCATGGTTATAGTTACCCTTTCTATAGCCACAATCGCTGGCATCGCCTTTTGGATATACAGCCTAACTCCGCGCATCGTCTATCAGCCAGCTGATGCCTGCGAGCTACTAACCAGCAAAGAGGCTAGTGAGTTATTAGGCAAAGAAACCCTGCGAAGCAAGCACACTGCACCGACACAGTCCAAAAATACCGCAACCAGCCAGTGTGGCTACACAGACGGAAAGTCAGAAATGAATGACATGGTCGTTGCTGCAGTCGTAGTTCGCTCGGGCGTAAATGATGCCGGCGTTCAGCAGAACAAAACAGAGTTTGTTGCCGGCAAACCAGGTAGTGCTATGACCGTTAAAGATCTTGGTGATAACGCATACTACAACCAAAATATTGGCCAACTAAACATCCTAAACGGCCGTGACTGGCTAATACTGAGTTATGGCGTAGGCTCCGCACCAGAAACTAACACGCTAGAAAAAGCCATCGCATTAGCCCGAAAAGTACTAAACTAAATAGTTATCATCAGTAACCAAGAACTATCGCTCCGCTCCTCCGCACCGAAAGGGACACGTGCAAGCACGAGTTTCCTTTCGGTGCTACGCGAACTGCCAGTTCAAGTACCTCGAGCAAGCTCAAGCCAAAGTAAAACACCCTAGACAAGCTAGAGTGTTTTACTTTGGTGGCTCCTCCCAGACTTGAACTGGGGACACAAGGCTCTTCAGGCCTCTGCTCTACCAACTGAGCTAAAGAGC
>CBRAFJ010000020.1:0-11964 GCA_967755195.1 uncultured bacterium
ACCAAACGACAAACGACGTGTCTGTCCCTAGGGGGGAGTTAACATGGATCGACAGCCCACCGTGCGCCGAAGAGGCGTTGCTATATGTGAGGGTGCCGGTTCCACTTCTGGCTGCTGCATCAAAAGCGTTGCCAGACGCACCGCCGCTATTTGAAATAGTTACGGTACTTCCGTTTGTTCCGCCCTCGGCACTGTTAGAGAATTCTGCCATACAGCCCCCCCTAGACGTATGTGACGTCGACTGGCGTACCATCGTCGTCGAATACATTATTTTCTAGCGTTGCGGTAGTGGTGTCTGCTGGCAGCAGGATGCGTTTGTTGGAATGTGATGCCTGGTTGCGACCCATGCGGTTATTCGTGATCGTGCAGTCTAAAGTGCTGTAGGTGCCATTTGGCGCAACGTTTATGACCGCTGCACCGCCGTCGAACCAGCTACGGTCGATCGTGACGTTCGAGACATTACTAACATTTGGAGTGACAACAACACAGGATGTAGTCTGTAATTCTGGATAGTGAACATTGTAGCCGCCCAAAGAGTTTGGGTTTGATGAATCACGAAGCAGGTCAGATGTTGCTGAACCGTCAGCCGAGGGCAGGGATGGATCACCGAAGCCTTGGAAGTTGCAACCTTGAACCAGGATGTTGGCCCCACCTTGAATCTGGAGGCCGTCGTTATGAGTCGCTGATACTGGTACATCGCTAGAGTGGTTTGGGTCCGGGCTGAAGTATGACAGATCATGTACATAACAACCGTAGAGAGAAACGTTCGTTTCGGTTGGCGAGTTCGTGTTGTAGGCACCAAAACCATCGACCGTTTGCAATACTTCGCACCTATGGCAGGTGTAGTCGTGGCCTATCACACCGTCCCACCAAACGGATGGTGTTGACGGAACAAACAAGCAGTCGTAAAAGAAAACGTTGCGTTTACCTGACATGGCTGAACTATTACAGTCTACGAGACCACTGTTGGCGCTCAGTGTTGCATTGCCTTCAAATTTGCAGCGTGTAAACACAACCTTCGCCGAAGTGTTTATGATCACGCGGCATTTGAAATTGATCAGATCATACGTTCCACCAGAGGTGATAGTGAGGTTGGTACCATTTCCCGAGTTGATAGTGAGTGCCGGTGATCCTGCCGGGATACCCGACGTTGACGAGTCTGGTTTGTAGTTTCCGTACGCAGCGTAACGAAATGTTGCGTAGTTGTATGTACCGAGTTCTTGTCTACCTCTTGCTTGCCATGTACCGTTGATCTGTTTGGTATAGAGCTGAAGAGCCACTAGCTTCCTCCCGCGACAAGCAACCAGTCTCCGGCAATTGCCCACGCGGGAGTGGACGCGTTTACTGGGTTCAGACACAGCATGCTGATATCTGTCCGAGACGATGGACGCGCTGTTACAACCTGACCATTGTACGACCAGTTAGTGCCGTCGTAACTGACCACGAAAGTAGTGCCTGGCGCGACACTAGATAGGTTTTGCTCGCCAGTCAGTGCGCTGGCTGATGGATTGTCCGCGCTGGCTAGAGAAGCCTGAACATCGCTCGCCAGATCGCTCCTGGGAATGCCGGTTCCGGGTTTTGTATACACACCAGTCGCATCGACTGCGGTATCTTTGAGGGATCCATCAGCGTTGTGTGACTGTGACAAGAAATCGTTGAGAATTACACCCCAGTTGCCATCGTCACCTCCAGGTGTTGGCAACCGTGTCATCGTTTTATCTTGTTTATGTTATTCATAACTACAATATTATCGTCATGACTCAGCAGGAGCAAGCGGCGCAGTAAGATACGAAGCAGTTGAAAACTCTTCTAAACTTCAGTAAAATACATGTTAAATAGCATAAGCGGAGAAGGAAATAAAAAATGGCACGCTTACCGCAACCCGGGGGAGACGACGGCAACTGGGGAGACATCCTAAATGACTATTTGTCGCAAACCCTAAACACTGACGGCACCCTGAAAACCGGGGTTGTTTCCGAAGCAAAACTAGACGCTAACGTTCAGTCTAAATTAAACGCAAGTGGTTCTGTAGCATGGGCAGACATCACCGGCAAACCAGCTGTCATAGCGGCTGGAGCTGATCAGGCGGCCGCGCGAACGGCTATCAGTGCTGGTACGAGCAACCTTGCGCTCGGTGCCACTTCTACGACAGCACTGGCTGGTGATACAACTGCCGCTGACATCGGTGGTGTCACTGGGGTTGGTATAACCGAGGTCCGCGCTATAACACAGGCTGCTTACGACGCGCTAACACCAAAAGTAGCAACCACACTTTACGTTATTGTTGGATAACAAATGGGAATAGTCCATCGCTTTTGGCCGACGAACCCGAGCACCCCGGCCGCGGATAATGATGCTACCGACTACACATTAGCGGTCGATTTTACTGTTACAGCCGAGTGTACTCTAAAGGCGTTATGGTTTCCGATACGCCAGGCAAACACCGTAGCAGACATCTCTGTATGGTCATACCAAGGCCCACCAACCGCACCAACTAGCCCGACACTAGTAGCACAACGTATCGGATTAAACGGTACGACACTAGGTTGGTCAGTGGGTTGGACACGTATGCCATTTAGCTCTGATACTACTTTGCCCCCTGGCAACTACCGCGCCGGTATCACTAGTACCACCAACAACTGGTGGGGCGGTACTGGTGCATATTGGAATTCACCCAACCCTGGTGCTAGCGGTATTACGGCAGGTCCTATACGAGCTAACCCGACTACTATTGCCGCCGGTCAGTCATACTACTCAGTTGGCTCCACTCCTATATTCCCAGTCACCACCGGCAACAACGGCTCTAACTACTGGGTTGATGTTGAAGTAGACGGCAACGAGCCAGCATTTGTATGGAGTGAAGGCCAGCCAGGAACATTCGACATGTCAACCTACGCCGACCGTTCGGCTCTACTGGCCGATAACTGGAGCTACATAGCCAACCAGGGCGGTTTTCAACGTAACACCGAAACCGGCACGGTAACATATGCGCCGCTGACTGTCACGGCAACTTCCAATAACATAGACGGTGCAGCAAACACGTCAACAGACACAATATTTCGCAATCTGCCAACCAACTGGTATCAAGTAACCGTTCGTCTGAGCCCAACTCCTGCACACAATACAACGCACCGAATAGGTTTTTTGGTCTACAACGATGACGACAACTATGTGGGCGCAATAACTCGCGGTCGCGGTGTCATGTTGATAGAGAGCGGCGGCACAAACACGCTTGGTAGCAATGCTTTCGACGTCACCTACAGCCCGCAATATTACCGCCTATACCGCGATACGGGAACGGGTGTAATACACTTTTACTATTCAAACGACGGAGTCACCTGGGGGTCTGGTCAAGCCAATCCGGCATCTACCAGTCAGGCGGTAGCAAATCCTAGACTAGCGCTCTATGCATCATCCGGCACAGCCACGACTGTCGTGTTTGAAACAGTGGAGATCTTAGCCATAGCAGACCCAACGCCTGAAGGCCAAATGCTGCTAGGAGGCAACGCGCTCGGTGACCTGCGCCTCGGTGGCGCTCCGGCCTCGGCAGCATGGTTAAATGGCCTACAGGTATACAAACCGACACTCAGCGGCAGTCACGTCGGATTCACTATCACTAGTCAGACATTTGAACCCGAAATAGAAATGCATGCAGGTGCTACCGCACAAGTTTACTGGGCTGACGAGGACGGCAATGTCGTAGATACCGGCACAACACCGACACTTGATTTTGGATATCCTGCAACCCGCACGGTGCAAATGCATGTCCTCGACGGTACAGCCCCAGCGTTCGACCAAGTACGCGTCGTGAATCTCGGCTTTGACAATTCCGAAGACGGAGGGCAATACGCTATCGGTACCAGCTACAACAAGCTGAACCGCGAAGACGTCACTGGTGTCCAAAACATCAACCTCTGTACTGACCTAGCGTACTTCTGTGCGGCCACACCAACATTAGTAGGGCACATAGACTTTTCTGGCATGTCGCAGCTGGAATTCATCGAATGTTTCCATGCCCAGGTTAACTCGGTTGACCTTACGGGTTGTACTAGCTTGATACGTCTGTGCCTAGAAGGTAACGACTTAACTTCGCCGCTCGATCTAAACCCAGTATCTGCAAACTTGCGCGACCTGCGTGCTGCGGCACAAACCAGCAACGCAATGACGATGACGACTATAACTGGCTCAATGGCTCAGCTATATCACTTCTGTGTTCGCGGTCAGGTTGTCACTAATATGATTCCGATGTCTAAGTTACCGGTCGTTGAAGAACATTGGACCTGGGACAACGCTCAGACAACAGCCGATATGCCTATATCACCAGTTGCACGTTCATTCCAGCTCTACGGCAACAGCTACGACCAGGCGTCCGTCGACAATATCCTTGTCGGTCTGGATACATATTCGCAAGCGGGCGCTTTCTCTGTTGTTGATCTTTCCGGCAGCGCTGCTCCGAGCGCGACTGGTCAGGCTGCACGTACCAGCCTACAGGGTAAGGGCTGGACAGTTACTGTCAGCCCATAGGACTATAACCTGATGGCCAAGCTAGCGCTAAAACGCAACATATCGCTCCCCGTGCTAGCTCTGTATGGACTTGGAAATATACTTGGAGCCGGCATTTATGTCCTAGTTGGCAAAGTAGCCGGCGCTGCAGGCTATAGTGCTCCGTTAGCATTTCTTGGCGCCATGCTAATAGCTGCATTTAGTGCCTTGTCATACATGGAGCTATCTAGTCGATTCCCTCACAGCACCGGATCATCGCTTTATACATTCAAAGCATTCGGACAACGCTGGTTATCGCTGTTAGTAGGTCTAGCTATGATTGGAGCCGGCATAACCTCTGCCTCTTTGCTTGCGCAAGGATTTAGCGGTTATTTTGACACCATTATACCTTCAGATGGTTTGTTGGTCAGTGTCATCATCTTGGTGATGCTAACGGCGTTAACACTGAAGGGAATTGGGGCTTCTGCGAAGACAGCGGCGCTATTCACACTAGTAGAGGTTGCCGGTTTGTTGCTCGTAATCGGTTTCGGTTTGCCACACCTGGGTACGGTAGAGCTTGAAAAGCTTGTCGCGGTTGACTCTGCCGTTGGTTGGAGCGGGCTGCTACTCGGTGCTTTTCTGGCGTTTTATGCATTTATCGGGTTCGAAGACATGGTGAATGTTGCCGAAGAGGTCAAGCAGCCGGAGCGTGTCATGCCGCTGGCTATTTTGATATCACTGATCACTGGGACAGCCCTATACTTGTTGGTTGTAATAGTTAGTATATCCGCTGCAACACCTACCGAGCTAGCTGCCAGTGGCGCACCACTCAGTCTAGTACTAGATAAGATTAGCTCGGTAGACCCAGGCGTGATTGCACTCATCGGCATGGCGGCAGCATTAAACGGCATCATCGTACAGCTAATCATGGCCTCGCGTATGCTATACGGCATGTCGTCTCAAGGTTGGCTACCGCGGGTATTTTCAACCATTGATGCAAAACGACACACACCTACATATGCGACTCTCACTGTTGCCGCTGCTACATTTGGTGCAGTGCTGTTTCCTATAGAGTCACTAGCTAAAGCGACTAGCTTCCTTGTACTGGTTATATTCTGCCTCATTAATGCGTCTTTGATCGTTATAAAACTACGCCAGCCAAAACCTGCGGCTGTAACAGTTCCACTGGTTGTGCCGATAGCTGGGTCGCTCAGCGCATTTAGTGTTGTCGCGTACCAGTTAGTTGAGTTATTTTCCTAACCGTTAAATTCTTGTCATCAGGGGTAAATCCTGCTACAATACTCCAGGTTAAATACCGTATGAAAACGGTAAAACAGGCCGCGATAGCTCAGTGGTAGAGCACTTCCATGGTAAGGAAGGGGTCTCGAGTTCAAGTCTCGATCGTGGCTCCACGTTGATATCATAAAATTTTTGTGTTATAATAAAGGGATATATGGCAAAGAATAGTAAGACAAAGCGCAAGTTGGTTGGTCTCGTTAGCGAGGCTTCTGGCCACCGTACCTACTACACGGTGAAGAACACTCAGAACACGACCGAAAAACTGAGCCTGAAAAAATACGACCCAATCACTCGCAAGCACGAGCTATACGTCGAAACCAAGAAAAACCTTGGCCGCAACGAAGTAAAGGCTCGCAAGAGCTAGTTCGTCGTCTGGGACGCATTCGGGATATCCGCCACGCTACCGTGAGCGGATATTTTTTGTTGGCCATTTTTGTCTAGAACTTCAGCCAACCACAAACCGGCCCGCAACATGTGTTCTAGCAGGTGCTTGGTCGGCTGTCGGCCGGTGCTGTAGACTATCAGGCGATCCTGGAACCATTCAAAGTCTAGATGCGAGAAATGCTCAGCCAGAGTCTGCCCAACAACCCCATCGACTATAGTCGGGGCTTCGTCAAGTGCGTCAGGCGGCGTATAAACAGTAAATTTGTTAGTAAAGGCATGGTTATCATCGTCAAATGTTGCTTTGTCTACCTTCATCAACCTGGCAAACTTTACAAAAAGTGTCTGATAAAATATCTCGTTGTGATGACCGCCGTCAATGAACACGTGCGGGAAGTCATAGCTGGTGTGCAGGTCAAACTGCATTATTATCCAACTGTATTTCTCTGAGCGACTAGAGTTAGCCTGCATGATGGCATCGGTTCGTTTTAGCAAAACAATGTCGTAGCCGTTCACCGTGCCGACACTAGAATGCTCGTCAAAGTGCTGCGTAGATACAGTACCGCCACGTACCATATGTTGTTCGTTGTCCTCGTGGTGCATTAGGCCAAAATAAACCAGATCGTACGTCTCGGCGAACTTTTTAAATATTGCGGCCTCTGGGCTTAGTAATTTTATTAGCCCACTAACGGCGTTTTTCATCTGATCCATTGTCTGGCTCCGTTATCATGTCTAGTAACGCGTTCATATACTCGGCTTGCGACCAGGTTAGCGGTGCAACAGACAACCGCTGGTCATCTTTATTATACTGCTCGGCGATAACTCCTGATGGGAACATGACACGCTCCACCCAGTCCAGGATACGATTCGCCTGCGCGTCGTCATGCTGTTCCATTGCATACTGGGCGTACCACAGCGACGTTACGGGCCATGGGTTACTCGGGCCGTCTGGTTCACGTCGGTATTCGTCATTTTCATAACGAATAACTTTTGCACCATCAACCATCAGTTTTTGGCGCAGAGTATTGTAGCTGGTGCGAACCTTGTCGTCGTTGCCGTCGAAAAGACCGAACATAAACACACCAAACAAACTAGAGCTGTCTATAGTGTCATCATAAACGCGTTGGTTGTCTTTGGCTGTAAATCCTTTGTAGAAGTATTTTTTACCATCGTCATAGAATATGTCGCGCTGGGATAGTATTTTGTCGGCTGCTGCCTGCCAGCGTACAGCATTTTCGGTGTCATGATGCTTTTCAGCTAAGTACGCAGCCTCGACAAGACTGGCATAGGTAACGGCGGTCGTGTAGGTAGACGTCAAATGTTTTTCTTCCCACAGGTCGTACGAAGGCAAGGGTAGGCCATCATGGTCGACATAACCACACAAGAAATTTGCCATCGGCGTGACTAGCTCGTTATAAAACGTCTCCAGCAGTTCCTTGCTGGCGTGTTCACGATAGAACTGACCGAACAGGAATAGCACCAGAGCAGTCTCGTCCGTCTGGATGGGCGGCAAAGTGTGGCCGTTGTAACTGGTGTACGGGTGCCAGCTGCTGCCCACTGAACCGTCGGCCTGGTATTTGTGCCCCAGATAGCCGTCATCGTGCAGAGAACGCCTGGCAAATATAAAGAACTGTAACAATTCCTCGGTGTAGCCCAGACGCATCAGAGGCCATAGTGCGTAAGCCGCGTCGCGCGGCCAGCAGTAGGCATAGGCATCGCGCGAGTAGTTCAACATAGTGGTGTCAGAGCTAGCTAACACGGCACCTCGTTTGTCTATCTGAGACTTTATGATCAGCGCCGAACGGACGAAACCTGAACGGTGTTTTTCAGGAAGTTTTTCGGCGACTTTTTTGACCGGGCGTACCCAGTCTGCCCAATAGTTGGCGGTTTTTAGTATATGATGTAGAACGCCATTTTTCAGGATGTCATCGTTTATTGCTTGGGCCTCACGAGGTGAACGTCCGACCGCGATCCAATAGTGAACCCGCCCACTGCTGTGCGGTTTAACATCTAGATGAAACGCCAACACCGAGTCGACTTGGCCGTGTTGCACATAGTTGCGCATCAGCTCACCGTCTTCGGCGTCGCGATAAGTGCCTTCATGCCCTTCGACACCAAACAACCCAACACTAAAGCTATCGAACGGCGAACCATCAGCGTGTACACCGTTAACCATGAATACCCGGTCGCCTTTGTAATGAACTATCGCTGGCTGGTCGGGCAGGTACTGAGCAGTGTCGCTTCGGTTGCTGTCGCTGATGACGAAAACTTGATGCATAAACAGGCGGATCTCACGCTGTTTTTCAGCCATGTTTATGACGTGGATGTTTCGCAGCCAGGCAGTACATTCACTATCGACACAATCATCGAACTCTAGACGCACCTGCAAATCTTGGTTCACGGCTACTATCCGCGAGACCAGCACGTCACCATAGTAGTCTGGTTTTATCTCCCAACTACCGTCGTCTAGCCAGTGAAATTTTCCCTCAACCCAAACACCGATGAGATGTCGCAGGTGTTTTGCTGCTGCGTGATTTTCCAGGCCAACATATGGAAAGTAAAAATCGTGCACCATGCCATAAATATTTAGGCCGACATGCATCTGCGGGTTACCTAGAACTATCGGGCGAGCCATCAGTTATCGTTCCTTTGCATTAGTCGCCAACGCACATCACGAATCGCGTTCATAAAGTAAATAAAGGCATCGTATGGAGAGTTATAGGGGCTAAAGTAAGCGTGAACATCGCCGTCAGTGAACCATTTTGTACACATGTAGTAGACGTGGTCTGATGTCTGTAGTGCGCGCCAGTCAGCTATTAATTTCATGTCATGTGAACGCAATACATCTTCTTCTAGGTCGTACAGATGGCGCAGAGCTTCCTGTTGCATACTGTTACCGAGCCAAGCCGACAAGTCACGCTCGGCATCCGCCCAAGTTATGGTTCGTTCGACCGATAGCTCGTCAGCTGATGCGTTTTCGGCTGCCGCCTGGGTCGCAGTCACAAAACTGTTGTCATCGTTCGCTAGCCATTTCGGGATCCAGTCATTCATAAAGTCATATATACCGTGCTCGGCCCACTGGTGCTCACCGAAAGTTTCGTAGTCCATACACAGGTTTATCAGGCTCTCTTTTTCATCTGCGGCGTCTAGCCAGGCCATGTATTTCTCGCTAGTCAGCGGCCACTCTGGCCAGTTTCGGTTAGAAAAGCGGAATGCTATGTCGTCACTGAGACGATAGTTTTTTAGTAGCAGCTTTGTCTTTTTTGCTCCAGGGATAGAGTAAACGTAGTTCGGACTACGCCAGCCCAAGACCTCGTCCCACCCCTCTGCTAGAACCGCTTTGTAACCAGCATCGTCGGCCCATTCACCGAGCTGGTTATTGTAAGCTAGTTCGGTGTTGCGAAAAACCTGCGGTGTCACGCCGAACAGCGACTGGATCTTTTCACGGTGCATGATGACTTGTTTTTCAAATTCGAAGCGGCTGTAGAAAAATGCCAGCGAGTGGTAGTAGGTCTCCGCGACAATCTCGACACGACCAGTAGCAACCAGCTCCTGAAAACTACGTAGAACATCTGGACCCCACATCTCACATTGTTCCAGGAAAGTTCCAGTAATACTGAGGCTGAGGGCGAATTTTGGATTGTTCTGCAGCAGGCCGAGCAACATGCGGTTGGTTGGCAGGTATGACTTCTCAGCGACTTTGCGAAAAATCCGTTCGTTACTAACCGCCTGGTCGTCACGGAAATAGTCGTGTCGCATTGCTATATCAAAGGCTGAGTACGGACTGATCCGCTGAGGCTGGTGAACGTGCAGATAGAGCATTATCTGGCGTGAACTCATGCCGGCAAACTCCTGAGTGTGCTGTAACGATCACTGAAACGCCTGGCGACATGCGCCCATGACATCTGACGTACTTCGCGGTATGCATTGTCGGACAATTCTTGTCGCAGACTAGATGACAGGGCTATAGCAACCATTTGATCAGCCAGTCGGTCTTCATCCCAGTAGTCATAGCGCAAAACGTTTTCGAGAACTTCGCTAACACCAGACTGGTTGGTGATGCTGATAGCCGTGCGATGTTGAGCGGCTTCTAGAGCGGTAAGGCCAAACGGCTCACTAACTGAGCTCATTACGAAAATGTCTGCCAAGTTGTAGACATCGCGCCAAGCCTTGCCACGAATGAATCCCGTGAAAATGACTGCATCAGATATACCTAGATCAGCACTAAGTGCTATCAGTTCATCGCGCTGCTCACCATCGCCAGTAATCAAGAAAACAAAACGGTGATGTTTGCTATGTGCCTTTGCACTGGCACGCAAAAAGTATGTCAGACCCTTTTGCAGAGTTAGACGACCAATAGTAGCAACTATGACGTAGCCCTCACTTTTCAGGTATTCGACGTAACGATATTCGGCAATATCCGTAACATGTTCTGGCAACATCTCCGTACTGTTGTGGATGACTTCTATCTTATCAGCCGGTATCTGGTAGCGCTCGACGATAAGCTGTTTTGTAGCGTTGCTAACGGCAATAATATGGTCCGCCATCAGCAGGCCATGTTGTTCTATTTCGTGGATCATTGGGTTACCGTAGCCACCGCCAGCTCGGTCGAACTCAGTCGCGTGTATGTGGGCGATCAGCGGCACACCACTACGTTTTTTGGCGGCCACGCCAGCCTCTAAGGTTAGCCAGTCATTCGCGTGGATAACCGCCGGACGGTCCTTTTCGATTAGCCCGTCTATAAAGTCTTCGTATTCGCGCTGTAGTTTGCGAACATCCTGGACGCCAGCAGTGTAGGGGTTCAGGGTGGTTTGGCTAGAAGCTAGATGCTCAGTAGCCCGGGTTGGTTTTGGCTGGACGACCTCCATAAATTCTGGGCTATCGTGCTTGGCGTGCGATGGCAAAACAAACTGTATCTGCGCGCCTTCGCTCGCCAGTGCTTTGGCCAACTGATAACAGGCCACGCCGAGTCCGCCGCTATTGTACGGCGGGAGCTCCCAACCAAGCATCAAAATTTTCATCCTGTTTACACCCAGGCAACTTTTGTGCCCACCCCCTATGTCTGTTTATGCTTATGTCTAAGTATAACTATTACAACAAGCGGTTACAAGGCTTTTTAGAGCTGTTATTGGCAGGCTGTGCACTCTTCTTGAGACTCATTGCCGGCGAACCATAAATCCATAGCTGTCCAGATAGGGAAGTAGTCTAAATAACCAACAAAGTTGGCGCTACGGCAAATAAATGCACCGAGTATTCCGGACAAGCGTAGAGGACCGTATTCAAATATCGCCCAGCGCTCACCAACAGGTATAACGACTGGTTGTTTTTTGGCCTTATATATAGGAAGTGAGCGATGGTGGGCTTCAGCCTGGATGGCTCGAGCGACAAATTTGGCGTCATGTATAGCTGTCTGCGCCAAACCGGTGTACTGAGTGGCCGCGTTGTCACCGATAACATATATGTGACTATCGACCTTTAGGTGCTGGTCGACTTCGACACGACCGTTTTTTGCTAGTTTGAAAATGTCGCTATGTTCGGCAAAGAATGGGTGATTTGACACGCCGGAAGTCCAGACAACCGTGCGGCTAGGGATATCTTTACCACTGATGATGATACTGTCGTCATCAGCGGATTCGACCTTTTTGTTAGTCTGAACAGCAACACCTAGCCGAGCTAGCTCACGCTCGACCAGCTCGCTGGCTCGTTCGCTCATTCGTGGTAGTACGCGGGGTGCGGCTTCGACCAGCGCTAGACGGATTTTTTGATGGCGAACATTGTGGTTTTCGGCGATGCGTTTTAGGT
>CBRAFJ010000021.1:0-11361 GCA_967755195.1 uncultured bacterium
AGCGATGTCGACACACTAGAGCGAGGTGACATATTGCGTGACCTGCGCCTGGGGGTTTACGACGTTCTAGTGGGCATAAATCTGTTGCGTGAAGGACTCGACCTTCCTGAGGTTTCGCTAGTTGCCATCATGGACGCTGACAAAGAAGGTTTTCTGCGCTCCACTAGCGCCCTCATCCAGACTGTCGGTCGTGCCGCCCGCCATGAACAGGGCCGAGTCATCATGTATGCTGACCGAATAACCGACAGTATGAAGGCGGCTATGAACGAGACTGATCGTCGCCGCGAGATTCAGGATACCTATAACAAAGAACACGGCATAACGCCGCGGGGTGTCGACAAGGTTATCGGTGAAGGTCTGCGTGCCATAATCCCGCAAAAAGAAGACAAGTCGAATAAACTGAACCTGAAAAAGATTCCGAAGGACGAATATCCAGCACTGGTGCGTGAACTGACTGCCCAGATGGAATTAGCCAGCGCCAACCTAGAGTTTGAGCGTGCTGCCGAACTGCGTGACACTATAGCGGATATAAAAAAGCAGCTGTAGATGCTGGTGCGGGCGTGAAAATATATGTTTTCACAGCGCCTCTACATCTGTTATAATGAGGCGAAATATGAGTACAATTTCTCTTGATGATGTCAAAAAGTTGGCAGGCCTTTCGGCGCTGAGCTTGAGTGACGAGCAGCTCGAAAACATGAAAACAGACCTGGGCGCTATACTCGGCTACGTCGAACAGCTGGGTAGTGTTGATACAGATGGTGTAGAGCCAACTTATCAGGTCAATGGTATAGAGACGGTGGTCCGTGATGATGAAATTATTGATTACGGCATTTCTCAAGCTGACCTACTGAAAAACGCACCGAAACACGACAAAGGCACGATAGTTGTACCGAGGGTTTTAGAATAATGACCATTGCTGAAGTTAGAGCCGAAGTTGCCGCCAAGTCTGCTGTAGAAGTAGTTAGTGCAGCATTAGAACGTGCCAAAAACGACTCGAACCATTCGCTCTTGGAGGTCATAGAAGACCGAGCTCTAGAGCGCGCAAAAGCGATCGATGAAAAACTCGCACTCGGCCAAGACGCCGGAAGCCTGGCTGGCGTGCCATTTGTCGCCAAAGACAATTTCCTAACACTGGGATCGCACACAACTGCTGCCAGTAAACTGTTAGAGAACTTTGAAGCACCGTTCCAGGCTGAAGCTATCGAACGGCTTGAAGCTGCTGGCGCTATATGTATCGCCAAAGCCAACCTGGACGCCTTTGCTCATGGTGGTAGCACAGAAAACTCGGCCTACGGTCCGACGACGAACCCGTCAGATGAAACGCGTGTAGCTGGTGGTAGTTCTGGCGGCTCGGCTGCTAGCGTTGCACTCGACATTGTGCCATTTGCGCTCGGTACTGATACTGGTGGCTCTATCCGTGAACCAGCTAGTTTCACGGGAGTAGTTGGCCACAAACCGACTTATGGTTCAGTCAGCCGCTACGGAGTTGTAGCCATGGCTAGCAGCACCGATGTTATCGGTCCGCTGACTCATACGGTCGAGGATGCCAAGCTGGTCATGGACGTGATCGCTGGCAAGGACGTAAAAGACAGCACGACTATAGAGAACCCATACAGCCGCGGTGCCAAACCAGCGAAAAAAGTTGGTGTTATCAAACAATGGCTAAGTGACGGTGTCGACGAGGTAGTAAAGACTGCCGTGATGAAAAAGATCGACGAGCTAAAGAGTTCAGGGTATGAAGTCGAAGAAGTCTCGATGCCGTCGCTGACTTACTCATTGGCGGTTTACTACATCATCGTTCCGGCCGAAGTGGCCAGCAACCTGGCACGCTACGACGGCGTTCGCTACGGCGTTCGTCCCGATGGCGTAGGTAGCCTAGACGAAGTTTATTCTAAAACCAGGACAGGCGGTTTTATGCCAGAAAATCAGCGCCGAATCATGATAGGTAACTACGTTTTGTCGAGCGGTTACTACGACGCTTATTTCCAGAAAGCTGCCAAAGTTCGAACTCTCATAGTCGATGAGTTTGCCAAAGCGCTAGAAACCTATGATGTCCTAGTTGGGCCAGTTGTGCCAACACCAGCATTTAAACTCGGTCAAAACACCCATGACCCGCTCAGCATGTACCTGGCCGACCTAATGACAGTCTCGGCTAGCCTAGCGGGGCTACCTGCTATTAGTGTGCCGTTACCTGTAGAAGGCCTGCCTATTGGCTTTCAGGTCGTTGGTGCCCGCGGTGCGGACGTAGATGTGCTGGGATTTGCGGAAGTTGTAGAAAAAGGAGCCGACCAGTGAATAGTCTAGTTATCACTATGTTTATAGTCGTTGTCGTTATCGGCATCGGCCTACTGATATTTATGGGTATGACACGTCGCGGTGGTCGTAGCCTGGACCAAGAAAAGTACCGTAGCCGTTGGCTGGCAATTACTCAAGGTATGGGTGAAACAGCAGAGAGCTGGCAGTTTGCCATCATGAACGCTGACAAGCTGCTCGACCAAGCACTAAAGGAACGCGGTGTGGCTGGTGAGACGATGGGCGAGCGCCTAAAGAACTCCAAATCTCATTTGTCGAACGTCGACAGTGTTTGGCGGGCTCACAAACTGCGTAATCGTATCGCTCACGAGGACGGCATCAAAGTTAGCAAGCGCCAAACCGGTGAAGCACTAAAGATTTTTAAAAAGGCGTTGACCGATGTTGGAGCTCTTTAGATGACATACACAGAAGTTTTACAGAAATATCAGCCTACTATCGGCATCGAATGTCATGTCCAGCTGAGCACAAAAACTAAGCTGTTTAGCGGTGAAGACAATGACGCGCGCGACCGCGAGCCGAACACGACGGTTGGTCCGATAAGCTTTGGTTTTCCGGGAGTTTTGCCGGTACTAAATGACGAAGCGTTAACGCTAGCGATTCGTGCCGGACTTGCACTGCAGGCCGAGCTACCTGAGATCAGCCGCTTCGAACGCAAGCACTACTTTTACCCAGACTTGCCGAAAGGTTACCAGATAACTCAGCTAGCAGAGCCAGTTATCGTTGGCGGAAAAGTTGAAGCACCACAGCTGGATGGCAGCACAAAAACCGTTCGTATCCACCACGCTCATCTAGAAGAAGACGCTGGAAAACTGACCCACCCTAGCGGCAGCCCAGAGAGCTTTGTTGACTTGAACCGTGCCGGTACTCCACTGATCGAGATCGTGTCCGAAGCTGACATCCACAGTCCTGCCGAGGCCCGTGCCTACGCTACTGAACTTTACCGTCTGATGACTTACGCAGGCGTAACGCATGGTGATTTGTATCACGGTAATATGCGTTTTGACGTTAATATATCGTTAGCACCGCTCGGTGATGACAAACTCGGAACACGCGCCGAAATAAAGAACCTGAACAGTTTCCGAGCGGTCGAAAAAGCCGCCGAATTTGAAGCGGTTAGGCAGGCCGAAATACTAGACAAGGGTGAAAAAGTTGTCCAGGAAACGCGTGGCTGGAACGAAGACAAACAAAAGACATTTAGCCAACGCAGCAAAGAAGACGCCCATGACTACAGGTATTTCCCGGACGCGGATATACCACCGGTTCACATTTCGCGTGAACGTGTAGCTGAAGTAGAAAAAACTATGCCGATCATGCCAGCGCAGTACCGCGAATCTTGGCAACCACTTGGGTTTGATAGTTCAGTCGTGAACTCACTCTTGGCGCTCCAAGACTCAGCGAAACTGGTAGCTGAAATACAGCGTAGTCACGGCGACGATCACGCAAAACGTGTCGCTAACTGGCTGGTGAGTGTAGTTGATGTTTCTGGCGACGATGCCACTGATGTGGCTGACACTAAACTCTCAGTTGAATCATTAGTCGAACTGTCGACTATGGTTTCCGAGTCTCAGCTAAGTAGCACCGGTGCCAAAGAAGTCTTGTCTGAGATGCGCACAAATGGTGGTTCGCCACATGCGATTGCCGAAAGCAAGAACTTGCTGCAGGTGTCCGATGAAGGCGCAATTGCTGCTATTGTCGATGAAGTTTTGGCTGACCCGGCTAGCCAGAAAGCTGTTGAAGATATCAGGTCTGGTAACGACAAAGCCATCGGCTTCCTGGTTGGACAGATCATGAAGAAGTCTAAAGGCCAGGCTAACCCGGCATTAGCGCAAAAGCTGATCCGCGAACGTTTGTAAAACGAAATAGGAGGGGTGCGTATGAATAAAAAACCAACCAAAGCGATAATAGCCGCGGCGGGATTTGGTACGCGCTTTTTGCCGCAAACCAAGGCCATGCCAAAAGAGATGATGCCGATCATCGACAAGCCTATTATCCAATATGTTGTTGAAGAGCTAGTCGAGGCTGGCATAAAAGATATCATCATCGTTGGCTCTAGTAACAAGCGGGCGATAGAGGATCATTTCGACGAACCGAATGAAGATCTGCTGGCTAACCTACGGGCCGGTGGTGAGAAAAAGCAGCATTATATAGATGAGCTAGAGACTATATCTAACCTGGCTAACTTTATCTATTTGCGTCAAAAAGGGCCGTACGGTGGTGCTACGCCGCTGGCGAACGCCGCACATTTAATAAGCCGCGACGAGCCGTTCATATATGCTTTTGCTGACGACCTGATCGTTGCTAGTCCGAGCCGTTTTCAACAGATGATAGATTTGTACGCACAGCGTGGCGGTACGATACTCTCGTGCAAGCGCGTAACCGATGATGCCGAGTACGACCGCTATGGTATCGCAGCTGGTGAAGAACTAGAACCGGGGCTTTTAAAGGTCTCACATATAGTCGAAAAACCCGGCAAAGACAAAGCGCCGAGTAACCTAGCGTCTGTCAGTAGTTATTTGCTAGAAGGCTCGTTCTTTGACTACTTGGAAAAAGCACGCGATCAATACGACGGTGACGGCGAATTTATTTTTCAACCCGTGATGCAACAGATGATCGATGACGGCCACGACTATTTTGCGACAGAGATCAAAGACAGTACCTACTATGACACCGGCGACAAACTAGAGTACCTAAAAACGACCATCGACTTTGGCCTGAACCATCCTGAACTGGGTGCCGAACTGCATGAATACCTAAAGTCACGGCTTGAGCTTTAGCACGTTTGCTATACTGTAGGTAATAACCAAAGGAACTTTTATGGACGCAATGCAAATACTCGTTATCATCCTCTCGACCTTTTTGGCGATATTCCTGCTGCTGGCAGTTATCTTGGTTGTCTTGCTTATCAAAGTAACCAGGCAGATCAAAAAAGTAACGACGACTGCGCAAAATGCGGCTGAGAACATCGAGAACATTACAGCGACTGCTAGCAAGATCGCATCACCGGCACTTATCGCCAAGATCGTGGCCGACCAGATCAAAAAAATGCGCAGCAAGAAATAGTATGAAAAACAATAAGACCAAAGCAGTTGCCGCAGGAATTATCGGGGTAGTTGTTGGGGGTATTGTCGGGTTGATGTTTGCGCCAAACAGCGGTGTCGAGAGTCGCAAGAAAATACTAAAATCCGTCAAAGGCATAAAGGGCAAGCGATGAAGCATAAAGTCACAGGTTTGCTCGAGGAGACTGACGAGAAAAGCGCTAAAAAGCAAGAAGCTGATGCTAAACGCGCCATATTGGACGAGATCTTTGACGACATTTACGGTCAGCGTCGACGCGTTTACAAGATAAATTTTGTTCGCGGTATTTTGTTTGGAGCTGGAAGTGCTATCGGCGGTACGTTTGTTATCGCCATTGTTCTGTGGGTGTTAGCGATATTTGTTAACATTCCTCTTATCGGCGAGTTGTTTCGCGATGCACAGCAGACTATAGAACAACGTTCTGAGTAGTCATAGCTGGTACAATATAACATATGAAAAGTGAGGGGAATACGGCTGCGAAATCGGCGCTGACTGCAGCCGATTATGTGCATTTGCACAACCACACCCATCACAGCTTACTGGATGGCCTTAGCAAGGTTGATGAGCTAGTCGATCGTGTTAAAGATCTCGGCATGAACGCCGTGGCGATGACCGACCACGGTACGCTATCTGGCGCCATCGAGTTTTATAAGGCTTGTAAAGCCAAAGACGTAAAGCCTATCATCGGCATTGAGGCTTACGTTGCGGCTCGAACCATCCATGACCGCGACCCAGCAAAAGACAAAGCGCGTTACCACATCATACTGCTAGCTATGAACAACACCGGTTACCAGAACCTGATGAAGCTCAGCACAACGGCTAACCTAGAAGGTGTTTACTACAAACCACGCATCGACCACGATCTGCTAGAGAAATACAACGAAGGCATCATAGCGTTGAGTGGTTGTGCTAGTGGTGAAGTTGGCGAAAACCTGCGAGCCGGCAACTACGAAGAAGCCAAGCGAATAGCTGCTTGGTACAAAAGCGTCTTTGGTGACCGTTATTACATGGAGGTTCAGGGACACGAGGACTGGGATGTTCAGCGCAAAATAAACGAAGGCGTATTTCGCATTAGCGAAGAGCTCGGTATCCCGAGTGTTCTGACCTGTGACGCTCACTACATAAGTGAAGACGACTCAGAGACTCACGAAATACTACTATGTGTCGGCACTGGGTCTTACCTGAGTGACGAAGGCCGCATGAGCCTAAAAGACTTCCATTTGCACGTTACCGATCCAGCTGAGCTCATAGAAAACTGGGGCTCACGTCACCCGGAGCTAGTGTCTAATACTAGGGCTATTGCTGATCGCTGCGACGTGACGCTTGAGTTTGGCAAGATTTTGATCCCGACTTTTCCGGGGCCCGAGGGCGAGACTGAAAAAACCTATCTGGACAAACTGGTTTGGCAAGGTTTGGCTTGGCGGTATGGTGGTGTAGACAAAGATGCTGTCGCAAAACTAACCGTAGAAGAGTGTCGCGATAAAGTCGGCGATGACATGAAGAAGCGTGCCGATTACGAGCTGGGTGTCATCGAGAGCATGGGCTTTAACGGTTACTTCCTGATCATTTATGACTTTATAAACTGGGGCAAAAACCAAGGGATTATCTTCGGACCAGGACGTGGTAGTGCTGCTGGTTCCATCATCGCCTACGCGCTGAACATTACCGAGCTCGATCCATTGAAATACGACTTGCTGTTCGAGCGTTTCCTGAACCCGGACCGTATTAGCATGCCGGACGTCGATATCGACATCCAGGACACACGTCGCGACGAGGTTATTCAGTATTGTGTCGAAAAATACGGTAGCGAACGTGTCGCAAACATCGCGACGTTCGGTAAAATGGCCGCGCGTGCTGCAGTCCGTGATGTTGCCCGTGTTCTAGAGGTTCCGTATGGTGACGCCGACCGTTTGGCAAAACTTATCCCGCAACCAGTTCAGGGTCGTCATATACCACTAAAAACCAGTGTCGTTGAAGACGCCGATCTAAAGCGCGAATACGAAACAAACCCCACGTCAAAGCGTGTTATGGACTTCGCCATCCGCATGGAAGGAACCATCCGTTCACACGGTGTCCACGCTGCCGGTGTAGTTATCGCGCCAGATGACATCGTCAAATTCGTACCGCTAGAAATGGCTCAAAAAGGTGTAGTGGCGACTCAGTATCCGATGGGTCCGGTCGAAGACCTTGGTCTGCTAAAGATGGACTTTTTGGGGCTGTCTAACCTGTCTATCATTAACAACGCGCTACGTATTATTCGCAAAGTTTACGAAACCGAAATCGAACTAGGCGAGATACCGCTAGATGACAAGAAAACTTATGAGCTGTTTCAGCGTGGTGACACGACAGGTGTCTTCCAGCTAGAATCTGCCGGTATGAAACGCTACCTGAGAGAGCTAAAACCGACTGTTTTCGAGGACATTGTGGCCATGGTTGCTTTGTATCGTCCTGGGCCGATGCAGTTTATCGATACCTTTATCAAACGTAAACACGGCGAGTTACCTATAGTCTATCCGCACGACAGCATGGAAAACGCTCTGCAAAACACCTATGGCGTGCTGGTCTACCAGGAACAGGTTATGCAGATTTCTAAAGAAGTCTGCGGCTTTACAGGTGGTGAGGCTGACACACTCCGTAAGGCAATTGGTAAGAAAAATATCGAAATGATGCAGAAAATGCGCGTTCGTATGATCGAGGGTGGTCAGTCTGTTTCCGGTATCGACCGTGACCTAATGGAGCGCTTCTGGAAACAGCTAGAAGACTTCGCTGCCTATTGTTTCAACAAGTCGCACGCCGCTTGTTATGGTTTGATCTCCTACTGGACAGCTTACCTAAAAGCGCATTACCCAGACGCCTTTATGGCGGCACTAATGACTAGTGACCTAGATGACACTGACCGCCTAGCGATCGAGATTAGTGAGAGCAAGCGCATGGGCATTCAGGTACTTAGTCCAGATGTTAACGAAAGTTTTGTCGAGTTTGGTGTCGTGAAGGATCAGAACCAAATACGATTCGGAATGGCGGCAGTCAAAGGTGTCGGTACCGGTGCGGTCGAAGAGATTCTGCGAGCCCGTGAGGAAGGCCGTTTCGAAAGTGTAGCCGATTTTGCCCGGCGGGTCAGCACACGCAGTGTTAACCGCAAGGCTTGGGAATCATTGGTACGAGCCGGGGCATTTGATGCCATGGGCGACCGTTCTGACATTTTGTTCAACATGGACACGATATTGGCCTATGCCTCGAAGCTACAAAAAGAGCGCGCCACAAACCAGGCAGACTTGTTCGGCGGTCTGGCCGATGCCGTCAAAGCACCAGAGATAAAACTAGAACCAGCGCCGCAAAAGCACAGTGAAAAAGAACGCTTGCAGTGGGAGCGCGAGCTGTTGGGTCTGTATCTGAGCGCTCATCCACTTGATCGTTACGACGCTTATTTTGCCGAGCAAACCATACCATTAACTAGCCTAAAGCCAGAGCACGATAAAAAAGCCGCTACAGTCGGTGGAGTCATCAGTTCGGTGCGGCAAATAGTTACCAAGAGCGGGTCAAAAATGGCTTTCGTGGCACTGGAGGATAAAACCGGTGAAGGCGAGATAGTTGTTTTCCCGAACCTATTCGAAGAAATCGGCAGTCGATTGATCCAGGACGAGGTCGTCAAAGTCGACGGCAAGGTCAGCAGCACTGACCGCGAAGGCAATCCGCTAGGAGAGGCCAAGATAATAGCCGATAGCTTTACCTTTGTTACCGAGGCCGAGTTGGACGCCTACAAGGCTACTGGCAAAAAATGAAAGAATTAAAACCAGGCAAAGTCGGTGGTGCGGCGCGTCGGAACTTTGGCGGAGGCGGCTATGGCAAAACAAAGGCTGCCAGTGTAACTTCGCCAGCTTCCAGTGAAAAGTTTACGTACGCGCCTCTAGAGGAAAAAGTATCACCGAAACTATACGTACGCGTTACCGACCCGGGTGATCATGAAAAACTGCATGCCCTAAAGAAGCTGTTAAATGACTTTGTCGGTGATAGCGAGATAATCCTAGTTCTAGGTAACGACAAATCATCCGCTATGCGTTTACCGTTTCGTATCAACCCACAACCTGACCTGCAGGCGGCCATAGGCGAGATCTACGGCAGCGAGCACGTTGTTCTGAAGTAACTAGCCTATATGGCCGTAAGTGGTCAGCAGGATCATCGATACTGCTAGCCCAACGACAGCGGTGTCGATACCCGGGTGAGTAAAGACGAAATGTTCGCCGGTAGCGACGGCGTGTTCGAAAGCGGCACGATGTGTGACGGCATACCCGAGAATGGAAACGGTTACCAGCATTAGGCTGACGATAGCAACAAATGGCGCACTGTTGGCGGCTATCATGCTAAGTACTGAAACTTTTTCAGGTTGGGAGGTTTTTACTGGTGCAGCCTGGGTTTCTGTTTCTTTCTCGGTAGGTGCTGGAGTTTCTTCTTTTGTAGTAGTTTCATCGGTTGGTTCGACTGGCGCTGGAGTTTCGACAGGAGCAGGAGTTGGTGTAGGTGCTGGCGCTGGGGTGGGTGTACTTGGTGGTGTTGGTGCCGTGTTCTGTACCGGAGCCGGTGGCGGTGTGTTACGGGTACCATAGTGCGCAACGACGATGGTCTGGTTGCCATGCCCCTGATAGTCTGGAACGTTGACAATACCAAAACCGACGTCGTTGTAGTTACCTAGCATATTGTCACGGTGAGACGGGCTGTTCATCCAACCGTCGATAACGCCCTGGCTGGTTGTGAAACCGTAGGCTAGGTTTTCGCCGGCGCGAACATAGTTATAGCCGACAGCCTGGAAAAAGTACCACGGCGTTGTGCCGTCTGGCGCTTCGTGCGCCCAGTAGTTGTTAGCGCCCATATGTTCGCCTTTCATCTGAGCAGAGGCATTTAATTCGGCGGATAAAGTTAATGGTCCTAGCCCGTTCGCCGCCCGAGACGAGTTGGTACCCGACAGTAGCGCCGAGCGACTCATTTCGCTAGCATAAGCCAGAACATGGCCAATATTGCCGACCCGCTCTGTCATGCCTGGTATGGAACTGCCGGCATCAAACCGAACTATAAAAAAGGCAATTAATAGCAACGAAAAAAAACCTAGACGCTTCAGGTGAAACACGTGCCTACTTTGTTTTTGTTTTGCCATAACGTTATGCTTAACTATATCAGGAAATGGCCGTAAGTCCATACAGTGCAACACCGGTCGCAACCGAGACATTAAACGACTCCTTTTGGCCAACCATCGGTATTTCTATAAGGGCGTCACATTCAGCTCGTAAGTCGTCAGATATCCCGTCAACTTCTTCGCCGAGAAGCAAGGCTATTTTGGGTGGTGGTGCAAAATTGTTCAACTGTACAGATTTTGCATCTTGCTCCAGTCCGACTACTGTAAATCCAGCATTTTTTAGGTCCTGGAGTGGCGGCTCTTGGCGATACTCGAAAGGAACCATTTCTTCAGCTCCTAGGGCTGTTTTGTGGATTTGCCTGGTGAGTTTATCGGCTATATGCGGTAGACGTGAGTCGTTCGTCAGACGTGGGTACGGTGTGTAGCCACTGAGAATTATTTTTTCGACGCCAAAACCTTCGGCGCTACGAAAAATAGAGCCGACATTGTGTGTCGAACGGATATTGTGAACCAGTAAAAACACGCTGGACATAGGCTTATTGTACCAAGTCGCGATTTTGGGGCCATGACATATATAAAACTTGTGGTTATTTGATAGAATGAAGGATAGTTATGCCAGACGAGCAAGCCGATAAATATCGCGATCAAGACGAACAGAGTACTCAGCAACGAGCCGCTATTTTGGGGATTCGCTATCTAGATAGTCGCGGACTGTCAAAAACCGCACCGCTAGTTAACGGCATATTGACTATTGAAGAGATGTATCGTGGCAAATTGGTGCCTCTTGAAGAAGGCGATGACGAGCAACCATACGTTTTCGCGGTGACATCTGGTACGCCACAGTC
>CBRAFJ010000022.1:0-11247 GCA_967755195.1 uncultured bacterium
GATTGGCTGGCGGTGAGTTTTTGGATTATGTGGTCTATAACACCGAGACGCCTGGTGAACAGTTGCTGAAACGGTACGCAGCCGAGGGTGAATATGGAGTAATGTTCGACGCTGATGAGATGTCACGACGAGGCTGGAAGCCCAGAGGGGGAGACATAATAGCCGACGGCGCCTGGAACAAAGGTCAGACTAGCGATCCGCTAGCCCATCAGCGCAGCCTGATACGTCACGACGCCGACGCCGTTGCTAGGCAGCTGATGCGCATCTATTTCGCCTGATAAACATTGTAAATTTTGCTAAAACGTGATATTACAGAGACATAATGTATGACCCAGAGAGAGCATTTGGCGTAGAGTTTATGGACGACCGCGAAGTTCGCGAGCGTCATGCTAACGTGGCGCCAGAAGCCGCCGTTCTGGTAGAGCAGCGTACAGAGGCCGAAACGGCGACTCTAGCACTTGCAATGGGCGGCCTGGCGATGATGCTGGTCCCAGAGGCTCCTATACGGCGCTTTGAGTACCAAGAACCTGTTGAAGTGACCGAAGAAGAAAAGCCAGAAGTTGACTTTGGGCAAGATATTGAACAGATCTCATATATCGGCTACGAACAGCTAGTTGACTACGAAAAGCCAGACACCACTCAGCAGGCTTTGACGCGAGCGGCTTACGAGCTGGCTGCTTAGTTCTTCACCTCAAAAACACCCCAAACCAACCACCGCCATTCCCCTCACAAACTTCCTCGCGCCGTGTCATGCTTCACTCCGCTTTCTCGGGCGGCTGCGAAACTCGTTTTGCTCAAACACTCTCGCCGCGCCAGGAAAACTCCATGAATCAATCCCGGGCTCGTCAGATCGTTCGTGACATGGGGCTGGTTGGTTTGGGGCTGACGCCAGCCCGCAGTGGCCGGGTGGGTCAGAATTAAGGGAAAGGGGGTGCTGGGGTTAATATCGTGAAACCATAGCGCTAGCGTTTTTATGTTAAACGGCACGCTACAGGTAGCGTATATGTGGAAAAGTGGCATCAGGACCACTTTTTTACACTAAAAAACACTTGCATGTGGGTAGAAGTGGGTACTATACTGTCGTCAGTGGGTAAGTGTGGGTAACACCACACCACAGAAACAAAAACCACGGCACCAAAATAACAATCAGTTAGTCCTATAGAGAAAGAGGCAATGGCCACAGCGCTTGACTACTTTGAACGAAAGCTTGATGACAAGCGTCGGTTAACCATACCGGCCGAACTTCGAGCCGAGTTCGCAGGCGGAGTAGTGATAACACGCGGCTTTGGCACCTACCTTCATATCTATCCCCAGGTTATCTGGGACTCGGACGTCGAACCAGCACTGCAGGGTAGTATTCTCGACGAGAAAACTGCCGACCTTAACGTACAGTTCCGTATGGGCAAGGTAGGGGTAGAGCTAGACGCCAAGCAAGGACGGATAACTTTAGAGCAGCATTTGCTGGACTACGCAGGCATCGACAAAGCTGTCACTTGCGTTAGGGCTGGTAAATACTGGAGGCTGATGAAGGCCGACTGATTTGGTACGACAGTGCGCACGTTAACAACTAGGGCTAGGTAAAGAACCGAGAGGAATCTCGAGGTCAGCTACCTGGCAGTCAGACGTGGCAAACGTAACCGCGCATTTTTACGTTAGTACTTTTCTCCAACACAACACCTCCCAAAAAACTCCACCTCACATCGAGGTCCCCACAGAAACTTGTTTCTAAGGGTGATCCTCACCTCATTTATGTCACACCATAGATGAACACACATAAGTCTCTCACTCGTCAGTGGGGCAAGGCAGAAGTATCGAAACTTGCTACTTCACACCACATCAACTCCATTGACTCCACAAAAACAAAAATTTCTGCGAAAATAAAAACTGACTGTCAGATAGGTGACCTCAAGAAATTATGAGTAAACATACACCACAACAACTCCACAAACCGGTTTGACTGGACAAGGTTGTCGAGCTTTTAGCTCCTCAGCCCGGTCAAACATACCTTGATCTCACAGCAGGATATGGCGGTCACGCCAGTGTCGTTGCTGAGGTTTTAGGCGGGTTTGACACAGTAACACTCGTCGACCGTGACGAAAATGCCATCTCAGAGCTTCGCAAGTTCGAGGCAGAGGGGGCAAAACTAGTACACGACGACTTCGCATCGTTCGCCGAAGCAGCTATCGCTGCCGGGCAATCTTACGACATGGTTTTAGTTGATTTTGGCGTATCGTCACCACAACTAGACAGAGCAGAACGAGGATTCTCTTTTGCAAACCCTGGCCCACTCGACATGCGTATGGACCCGAGACAAGAGCGTAGCGCTCGGTCGATGGTAAATAACATGTCAGAAAAGGAACTAGCACGCGTTATCGTCACATATGGCGAAGAGCGTCCTGCTAGTGCAGCAAGGATTGCAAAAGCAATCGTAAGGTCAAGGCCGTTAAATACGACCGAAGACTTGGCAAAAGCTGTTCTGTCGACACATCGTGGACCGCGCCAAAAAGTGCATCCGGCCACGCGTACTTTTCAAGCCCTAAGGATAGCGCTCAACGACGAGCTCGGGCAGATAGCACAACTGCTAGGCACGCTAACAAAACTAGTGAACCCTGGCGGACGAGTTGCCTTCATATCATTCCATAGCCTAGAAGATCGCCTGGTAAAACAATTCCTGGCCGAACAGAGTAGTGCAGGGTATGAAGCCGAGTTTACGCTCCTGACCAAAAAGCCGATCCTGGGCAAACATGACGATGTTCACAATCCGCGAGCAAGAAGCGCAATACTTCGAGCCGCCGTGAAAAAATAAAACACAAAAAAGAAAGGATAGGACAAAAACAATGCCTATCGTCATCAAAGACGCTTCACGCGCAGTAAAGATCGACGTTCACGTCGTTCCACACGCTGCTACAAAGTAAGCGCATTTACCGTGATGATCTCCGGCCAGCATGTTCTGGCCGGGGTCACCATGGCCCCTAGAAAACAAAAACCATGTCACGATATCGATCCACCACATCTACGTTCAATAGCAGGGCTGACCGCATGTGGCGCCGCAACCAAAATACAGTTGCATTCGCGCCAACAGCGACTCTCGGTCCGGTTGCACATACCGTTTTGGTTGCACTGATGATTGCCGTACTCGGCCTGATCTACCTGACCCAAGTTACCAAAACGAGCACATATGGCTACCAGCTCGACAGTCTCGAAACCAAGCGCGCAAGTCTAATGGCTGAACGCCAAGACTTGGAAAACGAAAATGCTCGTCTGCAGGCACTTGAGCGCGTCAAAAACAGCAGTGTTGCTGCCAATATGACCGAACCAGCCGACACACAGTACGCAAACTAGTAACAAACTAGTAAACTTAAATAACATGCAGCGACCCGGATTTACCAGCGCCAACACGCGCACTCGACTATTACTTTTCATCCTGATAGCAATATTTGGGCTTTTTGTTGCACGTTTGTTTTACTTACAAGTTATTCGTCACGACTACTACAAAGACCGCGCGTTTCAAACGCAAGTTTCGAAACTAACTATCGTGCCTGAACGGGGCAAGATATATGGACTAGATGGCGACACTCCGGTGCCGTTGGTGTTGAACGAGACCGTGTACACGGTATTTGCCGACCCGCAGGAAGTTGATGATCGTGCAAAAATTCGCGATGCTATCAACCAGATTGCAGGCGGTAATGTTGTCGACGGTTATTATGACCGGTTAGACGACGAGAAGTCGCGTTATGTAAAAGTCGCGACCAATCTCACTCGAACCCAAGCAGAAAAGCTCCGCAGTAAAGAGCTTGCCGGTGTTGGCCTCCAAAAAGGCAGCAGGCGAGTTTACCCAGAGGGCCAAATGGGCTCACAAATGCTCGGGTTCGTAGACGCCAACGGTACTGGTCAGTACGGATTAGAAGGCTTCCTGAACAGCGAGTTAGCTGGTACACCAGGACTCCTGCAAACCGTAACTGACGTGCGACAGATACCGCTGACTATCGGTGAAAGTGATGCCAGTGTGCCAGCAAAAAATGGCACCGACGTAGTGCTCAGTATCGACCGAAACATCCAGCAACAGACAGAAGAAGTGCTGAAAAAGGGTTTGGCGAGCGCAAAGGCTACAAAAGGTAGCGTGCTTGTGATGGACCCAAACACCGGCAGGATTTTAGCCATGGCAAACTATCCGACCTATGATGCCAGTAAATACAGCGAGGTTACTGAATATAGCCGGTTCCAGAACAAAGCCGTTAGCGAGCCCTACGAAGTTGGTTCTGTTATGAAAGTCCTGTCCATGGGGGCAGGGCTGGATAGCGGAGCGGTGTCGGTCAATTCGACGTATGATAACACTGGTAGTATTGTTGTTGACGATACAACAATACGCAACGTCGAAGAGGACCCGATCTACCCAAACACCAGCATGACCGATGTTTTACAATACTCGCTAAACACCGGAGTAGTCCATGTACTAGAACGCATGGGTGGCGGTTCGGTCAATAAGCAGGCCAGGGAAACGCTCTACGATTACTACACAAAACACTATCGTTTCGACAAATTGACAGGTGTCGAGCAGGCTGGTGAAGCTGAAAGTATCATCGTCGGGCCAAACCAGGGCGACGGACGCAATGTACGTTACGCCAATATGACCTTTGGCCAGGGAATGAACCTGACAATGGTGCAGACTGCGGCGGCATTTTCGGCTGCAATGAATGGCGGTACGTACTACAAACCAACAATGATAAAAGGCGAGATGACGTCTAGTGGTTCGGTCAAAGAGAATCAGCCAAAGGTTACGGCGACAAATGTCCTGACAAAATCCAATTCTGACACTCTACGTCAAATGACCGTCGACGGCCGGCAGAGAGGCTTTTTCGGACGATTTGATCCGGCTGGCTACATGGTTGGTGGAAAGACCGGAACTAGCCAGATTATCGACGCCAGGACAGGCAAGTACAGCGACGATAATTCCATCGGTAGTTATCTCGGTTTTGGTGGTGCAGACAAGCCTGAATATGTCATAATGGTCCGTGTAGATGACTCGAAGTTAACAGCCGGTTATGCCGGTACGGTAGCTGCCGGGCCGATATTCAACGAGCTGTCCAACTGGATGCTGAAATACTTAGAAATACCCCCAAAACAATAAACGGAAAAACATACCATGTCACTGCCCGAAGTTCTCACTCTCGTCGACCTAACCACTGAACTAGTGAAGATGTTTGCTCTTGCCGTTGGCGGTTTTTTGTTCGCCATGCTGCTGACGCCGGTTTACACATATCTGGCGTATCGTTACCGTTTTTGGAAAAATCAACGAACGACCAGTACTACTGGTGAAGCACTAGAGGTCTTCACGAAACTGCACGCCAAGAAATTCACCCGTAATATTCCGACAATGGCCGGCATGATTGCTTTTGTCGCTGTGTCCTTGATAACCCTGCTGCTAAATCTAGATCGTGAACAGACGTACTTGCCACTAGCGGCGTTCATCGGTGGCGGCATCGTGGGGCTTATCGACGACATCATCAATATCCGCGGTGGAGGACTGGGTGTCGGCGGGCTGCGTTCGAGCGTCAAATTTGGTCTCATCACGCTACTTTCGGCTGCACTGGCATGGTTTTTCTACAGCAAACTCGGCTACACCGATGTTTACATACCATTTGTTGGGCCGCTTGAGCTAGGCTGGTTAATTATTCCGATATTTATCCTGGTCGTAGTTAGTACCAGTAATGCCGTGAATATCTCAGATGGTCTAGACGGTTTGGCGGGTGGGTTGCTGGCTACATCGTTCGGCGTCTTTGCTATCATTGCGCTGCTGCAGGGTAACTTTGGTATCGCAGGTTTTTGTTTCACTATCATCGGTGTAATACTGAGTTACATCTGGTTTAACATCCATCCGGCGCGCTTTTTCATGGGTGACGTCGGCAGCTTTGCCTATGGAATGGCGCTCGGTGTGGTCGCCATGCTGACCGACAGCCTGTTCCTGCTACCTATTATCGGTTTCGTATTCGTACTCGAGGGTGGCAGCAGCCTGATACAGATATTTAGCAAGAAGGTTTTCAAACGAAAAATATTTATATCAGCACCGATACACCATCACCTAGAAGCCCAGGGATGGCCTGAAACGAAAGTTACTATGCGTTTCTGGGTCATCGGTCAGGTTGTTGGTCTGGTCGGACTGGTGCTAGCCTTTGCTGGAGGTATCATAACGTGAGTCTTGGGACGCGACGCACTAATGTGCCGGTCGCGACTCCGGGTGGTGTCAGACGGCATCGGCCGGATTATCAAATAGTCCTTTTTATGGGCATTTTGGTGCTTTTGGGACTCATCGTTTTATATGCAATCTCGCCAGCACGTGTTGAGCTGATAAATGAGGGTGGTAGCAGCCTAGGCCAGACCCACTTTATGGAAAAGCAGTTGCTGTACCTAGGGGTTAGCCTGGTTGGTTTTGCTGCAGCTGCCTCGGCACCGATAAGCTGGTGGCGCGGGCGAACCGAACTGCTACTAAAAATCGGTTTTGGTGCCTGTTTGCTGCTTTTCATACTCGGTCTGATACCAGGTGATCCGTTAGTCATTGATACCGGTGGTGCGACGCGTTGGTTCAACCTCGGTGTTGGGTCATTCCAGCCAGCCGAGCTACTAAAGTTCGCATTACTCCTGTTCATCGCAGTCTTTCTGGGACGGCGAATACAACAAGGGAAAGTTAACAGTCTAAACGACACTCTTATACCTCTCGGTATGTTAGTCGGCCTAGCGGCACTCTTTATCATCGTTCTGCAAAAAGACATGGGTACCGGTATAACGATGTTTGGTATGGTTATAGCAATGTTGGTAGTAGCTGGGCTAAATATGCGCTTTTTCGGGCTGGTTGTCGCTGCTGGTGCGGCACTCGGAGTACTGTTAATAGTCACTTCGCCACACCGTATCGACCGCGTGCTAACGTTCTTTAACCCAGCAGCCCAGGATGAAGCATCGTCGTACCACATAACGCAGGCGGCGATTGCGCTCGGTTCTGGTGGCCTGACGGGCAAGGGATTGGGACAGAGTGTTCAGGCGTTTGGATATTTGCCAGAAGCAGTCAACGACTCGATATTTGCCATTTTGGGTGAGACCTTTGGCTTTGTCGGCGTGGTAGTTATCTTGGCTTTGTTCTTTGCGCTGCTAAGGCGTCTGCTGTTTACTATTGACCGCGTTGGTGACCCAATGATGCGCGTTTTGGTAGGGGGCGTTTTTGGCCTGATAGCGACGCACGTAGTTGTAAATGTCGGTGCGATGACCGGAGTATTTCCACTAACCGGTGTGACGCTGCCATTCCTGAGTTTCGGTGGTACTAGTTTGCTGTTTATGATGTTGGGGCTCGGGCTCGTGTTTCATATATCACGCTTTACGAGCCACCGAACTGTTGATGAAGTAAAGGAGTCTGACGATGAAAGTTCTATGCGTCGGCGGAGGGTCGGGCGGTCACGTTACGCCGGTTCTCGCCGTCATCAACGAGCTTAGTGCGGTTACGCCTGACCTAGAGGTTGCTTTTGTTTGTGACAAAGCCTTCGAGAGTCAGTCACGTGGTCTAATGGCGCACGCTGCTGTCTCGGTCGACGTGCACGTTATTGTGGCTGGTAAATTGCGCCGCTATCACGGAGTGCCGTTATGGAAACAACTGCTGGACATACCAACGGTTGCTAAAAATATTCGTGACACAGCCCTGATCTTGACTGGTTTCGTGCAGAGCTGGATGTTGTTACGTCGTTTCCGCCCAGATGTAGTTTTTGCAAAAGGCGGCTACGTCTGTTTGCCACTAGGCTACGCTGCGCGGGCCTTAGGTATACCATTAGTTATCCATGACTCCGACACTCGACCAGGTATAACCAACACACTGCTGGGTCGTTTTGCGGCAAAGATTGCTACCGGATCACCCCTAGAGAACTACAATTATCCGGCTAGCCGAACTACCTACACCGGTGTGCCGATAGATGGAAAATTTCACCCGTTTTCGCCTGCAGAACAGATAAGGGCGAAACACGACATCGGTATAGTTGACCTGAAAAAACCGCTAGTTGTTGTTACTGGAGGTGGTCTGGGTGCGCAGAGCATAAATACCGGCATAGTAGCCGCGGCACCTCGGCTACTGGCCGACGGATTTTCTATCTACCACGTTACTGGAAAAAGACATTATCAGACTGTGGTTAAGGGTGCTCCTGAACACGCCGACTATCATATAGTTGAGTTTGTTTACAAAGACATGGCTAGTGTTCTCGGTGCGGCAGACGTCGTTGTTAGCCGTGGAAGTGCGACATTTTTGCAAGAACTGGCGGCTCTGGGTAAACCAACCATCATCGTGCCGGCAGCCCACCTGGGCGACCAGATGAAAAATGCCGAAGTCTACAGACAGGCCAGGGCAGCATATGTGGTTGATGACAGGCAAGTAGCTAGCGGTAACTCGTTATATGAGGCTATAAATAATTGCCTAGAAAACAGGGAAGAGACCAGCGAAATGGTCGACCGTTTTCACGCGTTTGCTAAAACCGATGCCGCCAAAGATGTTGCGCGGCTAATAGTCGACACAGCAGAGTGGCGGGCAGTGGAAGCTAGTGCGTAAAGAACGGCGACAAAATCAGCCGGTTCGTCAGCCGAGTACATCTAGTGACTCGTACGCGTTTCGTCGTAGCCGAACAATAACCGGCAGTGCCGCTACAAATGTTAGGGCAGCGGGGGAAGAAAGGGGACAGTTACAGTCCTCTCGTCTACACGAGCATTCCCTGCGCAAACATCGCCGTCGATTGTCGACATATTTGCTTCTGAGTATGGTTGCGGTTGGTGGTTTATGGTATGTAGTTTCTAGCTACATAGGCTCTAGCATATCTGTCGGTACACAGGGTCTACAGTCTGCCACGCGCGACCTGGAGGAGTCTCGGTATCAGGCATTGGTTAACAAATATTTTTCCGAACACCCGTTTGAGAGATTTAGTTTTTCGCTAAAAGAAGACGCATTTTCACAGTTTGTACGCTCACATGCGCCCGAGGTCAAAGATGCACAACTGGCAAAAACAAATGGCTTTGGCTCTGCCGCGCTGGCTTTGAAGTTACGTGAACCTGTTGTGGCCTGGACTATAAAAAATGAACAGTATTTTGTTGATGCCGAGGGTGAATCTTTTACGGTGAATTATTTTGCTACACCAGCTGTTGTGGTCAATGACAAAAGCGGCATAAGTAGCAACGCGGGCGTGGTGGCTTCTACAAAGCTGCTGTACTTCATCGGGCGTGTTATTACGCTAGTAAATGAGTCACTAGCTGACTCGCCGGTTGCTAGTGTTGAGTTGCCAGCTAATTCCACCCGTGAGATAGACTTTAAACTGACTGGGCGTGAATATATTGTGAAGGCCGACCTAGACCGTGACCCGGCGGGGCAGGCAGCGGACATCGTAAATGCCGTGAACTATGTTAAGGCCAAAAGCATTAACCCGGTATATCTGGACGTACGTGTTGAGGCTAAAGCTTACTATAGAGACAGATAGTTAGTGGGATCCAACTGGCCCCTACGGTACCCCGCTTTCTTTGCCTGTGTTCTATTTTTGTTCTGCATAGTCCGTACAAAGAAAAACTATATAAAAACATAGCAGGGCAACAAAGTCAAACAAAAGTCAAAAGGGAGCAGTGGGGTGCTCCCGTGAAAACCAGGTCGTGAAAACGTCGCGAGTCACAACTAGGTTGTGGAAAACTATGGGTGTCACGTGTGGTTAAAAATGTATAGGACCTGCCGTGCGGTGAGTGGCTATAGCCCATGTGGCGGCTTACTTGGTGTATGAGTAGAAGAGCAAATACAGAAGAACATGTACACGCATCCATTGCAGGGCGCGGACACGTAATTACTGGAAACTACCCTGTTTAGCGTAGTAGTTTAAGGTATATGAACTCATCTGTTTGTTATACTATGCGTGTCGTAAAAGATATATTGTGCGACATAACCTATATAACCCGAGTATGATTATGCATACCTCCTATCACCCGTATCTTCCGGCTGTATTTCCCGTTTCGTTTCCAAAATGCCCTCGTCTCACACCTGCTATTCCTACGCTTGATGTTTGGACTTTTTTGCTACACATGTATTGCCGCGTTTGATTATTTACAGTACCTATAATGTTCTATTTTTGTTCTATACGTTCATCTTGGGTCTGTAGGTCAAACTCCATACCCCTCAACCACCATTAGCGGCGAGGCGAGCCTGAATGAATCGAGGGGCATAGGGCCTGGTGTACGGATAGATGATAAAAAGACTATCGAAGTTTCAACTCGTGCTCATCATCTTTCTTTGACTTAGCGATAGGATGATGAATGTTGATTTCTTGTGATGGAAGGGCTGATGTAGAGTGGGGTGCTTCACTACCCTGCCTGTTTGCGGCGTCAGGAGTGTCTGTAGACGGCTTTTTCTTGCGTGAACGGCTACGAGACCGCTTTTTCTTTGGTGCGGCAGGATCACCTTCTACGACTGCAGGCTTGACACTAGGGGACTCTCCCCTACTCTCTTTTGTCGGCTCAGCTTTTTCGGCTGGCGGCGGAGCTGCTGGTTTTACGGTCTTTGCACCGGCATCTACTGGCCAGAGTTCACCGAGTTTTCGTGACTGAGGCGCTGGTTGTTTAGGAGCTGCCTGCGGTGCAGCCTCGGTGCCGCCTCGCAGCAGGGTCTGGATTTCTTCTTCAACACTGGCACGGTCGCGGGAGTACTTGCGACGAGAACTATCAACTATATGCTGCATGTGGTTGGTCTGTGACGGAGGAATAGTCAGGGTTGAGGCACTAAATGCTGGTGACTTCTCGCCTTTTATAACCATGTTTATGATGAAGTTTCGGTTGTGCATCTGTAGCAGATCGTTCGGTTCAAAGTTCGGCTCGAACTGCTTGCCGAGTATTGGTGCGTCGTCGGCTGAGACGCGGAAACTTATCATGGTACCAACGTTACCGAAAACAGCATCTCGGACAGTGTCTTGCATCTGTGAAACGTACTGGTTGGCGACGGTCAGGTTCAGGCCGTATTTACGAGCCTCGGACAGAATGGTCGCAAAACTGTCGGTCGCAAAGTTCTGGAACTCGTCAACGTACAGATAGAACGGACGACGATCTTCGATTTTTGGTATGTCGCTACGACTCATGGCCGCTAGCTGGATTTTGGTAACCAGGAACGACCCTAGTATACCGGCGTTGTCTTCGCCGATCAGACCCTTTGACAGGTTGACGATGAGTATTTTGCCCTCATCCATTATCTCGCGAATGTTG
>CBRAFJ010000023.1:0-10552 GCA_967755195.1 uncultured bacterium
AGCCATGATTATTTATAGTATATAGCAAATTTTAAACCCCCGTACCTGGCTTGGTACGGGGGTTTTGTTATGCGAGATGAGGCTTGTTCAGTTCGTGGACGTTGTCGGGCTCATTGCTGGATTCACTGCCAGAGGCATCGCTACTCGACTGGCCGCCGAGCGCTTCCGCAATCAGTTTACCAGCCTCGTATTGCTGCTGACCTGAGAGCCAGGTAGGCGCCGTCCACTCGATTCCGGTGATGCGAACACCGTGGTTGCGGCGAAGCTTGCGTCTCACCAGCCTGACCCACGTCTGTTCGGACAGCCTAGGCAATCCGTGTGTGTCCGCCTTGACGTCCTCGAGGTGCTCGCGCAATCCCGAGAGTACAATAGCCAGTACCTTGTCGTCGAGCGACTCTGACTTCTGGTTGTCCCTGTCAGTGTTTCGCACCGACAAGAAACTAAGCAGCATCAGCTCGTCACCCTCCGGCGTATCCGGCGCGATGACCTGGTAGCCGATCGTCAAGCGGTCGAACTGGAGCATGCGCCCCTGGAACGGCTGACTAAGGTTGCTGAACGTCAGCGGAATTTCCCGGATGCAGATTTCCCAGCCGTCGTAGATGCCTCGGATGAGCAGGTGGCCACCGGCCTTAAGCCGAACGAGACGACCACGACGCTTGCCGAAGCGGTAGTACTGCTCGACGCCCATCTTGGCGCGAATCCACTCGCTTCCTCTGTCGACCGCTACATAGCGTACAACCTTGTGCTTGATCATCAGGAAGATGGCCAAGCCGCCTATTCCAAGGAGACCCGTCCCCTTGAAGAGCGCCCATATCGAATCAGGGCTCAAACTCGCAAAAAGGTTCGCTGCAGGCATGGTTTTCACCACCTCTCGAAAGTATTTGATTTCGCTTGCAGATAACATCAAGATATCATGTATTGACGAAATATGAAAGATATTTTTTCGTTAACTTTTTATATGAGGCAGCACCGCTGGCGATATATAGATATAGTGACGTCGTCACTCGGATAAGCCTGCAAGCATTCTTATCTCTCGTCTCCTAGCGCTATAATAAAGTCATATGCAAGACCAGCCATCAGTTTTTACGCAAATCATTAGAGGTGATATACCGTCTCACAAAGTTTACGAAGACGATCGAACCATCGCCATCCTAGACATCTTCTCGCCTGTTCCGGGACACGTTCTGGTGATTCCTAAAAAACAGGTCGATGCCCTGTGGGACTTGGACGATGATGACTACGTCGCTGTTATGGAAACGGCTAAAAAAGTAGCGCGCAAGCAGCGTGAGGTGCTAGGCGTGGCCAGGGTTGGTGTGAAAGTGGTTGGTGTCGATGTTCCACATGCCCATGTTCACCTAATACCGTTCGATGATGTAAAAATATATCACGAGGCGGGTCTAAAAAATATCGAACCAGACCAAGAAGCACTCACTGCCATGGAGAACAAACTAAAAATAACATCATGAAGCAAGTTATAGTTTCGGTAGGAAAACGTCACGACGCGGATATAGCCGAAGCCATAGAAGACTTCACTACCCGGCTCGGCCGCGAAGTGCCGACAGCTTGGCATTTTATACGCCCGTCTGGCGCTGACGAGCTAACCGCTCGTCGTATGGAGAGTGAGGCCATTCTGAACTATATACGTTCAGGTGATCTAGTGGTCGTGCTGGATGAACGAGGTTCAGAGATGAACTCTGAGACCCTAGCCAGTATGTACGACGACTGGCTAACCCGGCATGAAAGGGTAGTTTTCGTTATTGGCGGTGCGTACGGTATCGATTCTCACCTGTTGCATCGAGCTGATGTCATATGGGCGCTGTCGAAACTAGTCTTTCCACATCAGTTAGTACGGCTGATTTTGGCCGAGCAGCTGTATCGAGCTAGGATGATCACAAAAGGCCATCCATACCACCATACTTGACATTTAGTAAAGCTTATGCTAACATGTGTTCAGTCTAAATCACCACAAAAAGATGAACATAAAAACTTTCAAATACACCATCGCCGCTCTGCTGGCCCAAACCATATGTTTTACGGTCGTCCTGTCGCACCTACATGCCAAAGACGCTCTGTCACTATATAGCCAGACCGCTAACGCTAGTCGTTCGATAGCATCTACCTCTGATATAACCGCAAAAGCAATGGGTGACCTGCATCATCACGTCGACAAAGCCGGTCTGAAAAACATCACGGCTGACAACGGCCAGACGACAGCTGCTCGTACCCGTGAACTTAGCCCGCTAGACGCCGAAGTTGACGAAGATATTTCGTTACGTGACCGTTTTTATAACTTTCTACTTCGTTTCCGTGTAGTCTCTAGTCTGATATACGAATACGCTTAAAGTCGTGAATGTCCTAGAAAAATACGAAAACTTTGAGAGTAAACATCCGTATGCTACCTCTGTCGGAGAAGCGGCGGTGGCTTATGCTGTCAAAGCTGGAGTTAGGAGGATAGGCGCTAAGTACGGTGTTGAGCTCGGACATGGTCGCAAAAACAACAAGACTCGGGGCAAGATTATAGAAGAACATCCAGTTGCGGCTGCTGCTGCGGCCACTATTGCTGCACCGGCTGCTGAAGAGCTACTGTATCGTCATCTACCGGCTAAAGGGTTAGACAAGGTTGATGGGCTAGAGCGAGGTTCATTGAAACGCAGCTTGGTCGAGATGGGTATCACAGGGCTTTTTGCTGCTCAGCATGCTGGTAAAGATGGCATACCTCTGACTTCTTTGATTGGCGGACTGGTTTATCAGCGGGCTTATAACCGCCGTGGACTAGGTGGTTCTGTTGCTGCCCACGTCACCAATAACGCGTTGGCGGCGGTCGAGCATTTAGCTAAAAAAGAAAAATAGCCCCGATGGGGCTATTTTTATAGAACTTCTAACTCTTTGCCGAGTCGTTTGAACAGTGTCATCTGTTCTTCTAGCTGTTCTTTGGTTTCTTCGACTAGCTTTTTAGGTGCGTTTTCGACATAGCTCTTGTTGTTGAGTCGAGCCCGAAGGGCGTCTATGCGTGTACGAACGTCTGCGATGCGACCTTCTAGCTTTGTCTGATGTTCGTAGAGTGATTCAGCACTAACTTCTAGCCAGGCTTCCCTGTTTGGTACAGCCAGACGCAGACCGGCTGGCTGTTCGGTGTGTTTGACTGCCTTTAGCTTTGCTAGTCGTGCAACTAGGTCTTCGTTGTCGGCGATTAGACTGTCACTACCGTAAAGTAGCGTTTGTTTGCCACCAGGTAGTTCTGTCGCAACAAAACGTGCCTCAGCGACCAGGGCTCGGAGCTGCTCGAACTCGGAAGCGGCTATCTCATTGAAGTCTGTTGCGTCTGGCCATTTCTGGCTGATTAGCAGTGTTTTGTGGCGCTCTAGGGTTGTCCAGATGGTTTCTGTAACAAACGGCGCGAACGGATGAGCTAGTTTCAGGCATGTCTCTAGAACCCAGGCTAGAACAGATGGGTTCGGAGAGAGCTTGCTAGCTTCTAGATACCAGTCGGCGACATCATCCCAGACGGCGTGGTACATAGTGTCACCAGCTTCAGCAAAACGGTAGTCAGTTAGCTGTTGTTCGATGGTTTGGCGGGCATTTTCTAGACGTGATATTACCCAGTGGTCAGCGATGGTTTCAGGTTTTGGCTGGGTACCGCGAACGCCTTCTATGTGATCCTCGACGAAGCGGGCCATGTTCCACAGCTTGTTGGCAAAGTTTCGGCCAGCAACTACGCTAGCGGTCGAGAACGCCTGGTTCTGCCCTGCGCTGCGCTTGGCGATAATGCCCATACGAGTGGCGTCCGAACCGTATTCGGCGACTAGCTCCATAGGATTGATAACATTTCCCTTACTCTTGCTCATTTTCTGGCCCTTTTCGTCCAGAACCATGCCGTGCATGTAGACGGTACGGAACGGTACTTCGTCGGTGCGGTACAGGCCAAGCATTATCATACGAGCGATCCAACGATCTAGGAGGTCACTACCGGTTTCCATGACATCGCCAGGGTAGAAACGTTTTAGCTTGCCGTCTTCATGTAAGGTGTCGGTTACTATGAATGGCCACTGACCAGAACTAAACCAGGTGTCAAAGGTGTCTTCTTCGCGACGGTATATTTTGCCGTCCTGTTCTAGGGTTGGTTTGTCGACCTCTGTCGAGAATATCCAATCGTCTGGATCTTCCGTGTTCTGGAAAGCAGGAATCGGGATACCCCATGGGATCTGGCGCGATAGGTTCCAGTCACGTAGGTTGTCCAGGTATTGAACGACCAGTTTGCCCTTGCTGGCTGGTACGAACTCTATCTCCCCTGCCTCGATGGCCTTTTTGGCACGCTGCGCCAGGGTGCGAACAGCTAGGAACCACTGTTCTTTTAGCAGTGGCTGGATGCGAGTCCCGCATTTGTAGCAATGTCCGACGGCGTGAACGAGGTCTTCAGTCTTTTTCAGGGCGTCCTCGGCCTCTAGAGCCGCTAGGACGCGTTTTCGGGCCTCCATAGTGTCCATGCCCGCAAACTGTCCCGCCGCCTCTGTCATGAGCCCGTCGTGGCCGATAACGGTGATGTTTTCTAACGAGTGACGCTGACCTATTTCGTGGTCAGTTGGGTCATGTGCTGGTGTAACCTTCACTGCCCCGCTGCCAAAGTCTTTTTCAACTGCCTCGTCGGCAACTATCCGGATCTCGCGCTTTACTACCGGTACCTGAACGCGCTGGCCGATAAGGTCTTTGTAGCGCTCGTCGTCAGGGTGAACGGCGATGGCGGTGTCACCCAGTAGTGTTTCGGGGCGAGTAGTCGCGACGCGAATCTCTCCGACCCGGTCCAAGAGCGGATAGGCTATGGTCCACAGGTGATCCTTCTCTTCCCTATGCTCCACCTCGATGTCAGCAAAGCTCGTTTGGTGAAATGTACAAAAGTTTACTATGCGTTCACCTCTGTAGATCAGCTTTTCGTCCCACATCTGTTTAAAGGTGTCGTAGACAGTGTCTATAACCTTTTTGTCGAGTGAAAATACTAGGTCTTCCCAGCTAGCGCTGGTACCGAGAGCACGCAACTGGAGTTCCATGTCACCACGACGTGCCTCTACGAAGTCCCAAACGTTGCTGTACAATGTTTCTCTAGAAAAGTCAAACCGACTCTTGCCCTGCTTTGCCAATTCTTTTTCGTAAACAACCCAGGTCTCAAAACCAGCGTGGTCGGCGCCAGGGATGTAGACGGTGTCACGGCCTTTCATGCGGTAGTAGCGCACCAGGATGTCTTTCAGGTTCATGTCTAGGGCATGACCGATGTGCAGGTTGCCGTTGGCGTTTGGCGGCGGCATCACAACAGAGAAGGGCTCGCCTTTGCCTGTCGGTGCGAAAGCGCCACTGGTTTCCCACATGGCGTAGATGTTTGGTTCGTACTGATTCGGCTCGTAAACTTTCGGTAATTTCATCAAGATTTAAGATTGTTTCTTCACGTGAAAAATTGCAAAACACCAAAGGAAACCAACGACAAATAATGATTGTCTCGGTCAATCTCTCTCGGTTTTGTTTCTCTCACGTGTTTGTTTTACCTATTTAGTATAGCACATAACAGGGGAGAACGGAGACCACTCTTACTCATCACGAATCCTGTTCTCACCAGATTCCTCGCGCCGTGGTGTAATTGGCTCCAGTGTCTTGGGCGGCTGCGAAACTCGCTACGCTCAGACATTCTCGCCGCGCCAGGAACTTACGCCAATGACTTCCGGGCTCGTCAGATGGTTCGAAAGGACCGTGATCTCGTAGAGCGGCTGGCGAAGTAGGGAGTCTTGAAAATGAAGAAGCCGGCAAGCGAACACTGTTACGTGCTCGCTTGCCGGCTGGTGGGGAAGGTGCGGTCACTTGATCGGTGTCAGCTCACCGTAGTGAAATTTGTAGATCTTGAGACCCCTGTAAGAAGCTACCTCCAGGACCGTCTTCGAAGGGTACAGCTCTGCGGTGCAGGTGATGCTGTCGATGATGCAAGCTGTCGGCGAACCTAGCTGTTCGAAGTGCCGGTCAACCAGGGCGACCTGCTGTGCTTCGCTGATGGCGCCACGTTCGATGCGTCCATCGTCGTCGCTGACTCGCTCCCATAGTGAGGGCTCGTACGTCTTCAGCAACTCCTTAAGCCCCAGAAATAACTCCTTGGGCTCGACGCGCTTGACGGTGAATTCGGTTCCCGGGACCCAGCCCAGCTGCTTGCGCAACGACTTGTCGTCGGGCATACGATCAGCGGTGATGCCGACACTGAGGATAGTCTTTTTGGGCATTTCCTACCTTCTAGGTACGTTACGGACTGGTTCCGTAAATCTGTATTATTAAAATATAAAACGTTTATTACGTCAATTGTGGTGCTTGTACTATGTGACTTTGCGACTAAGGGAAAAGCCCAGCCGGCCTGAGCGGATTTACTCCACTCGCCCGCGCGATAGGAAAAACCTGGGGTCCCCATGAAACGCGCAGCGTTTTGAGGGGTGTCAGTACCGTAGGTTTGTCCTATGAACCGAGCGCAGCGAGGGCCCAAGCTGTTTTTGTCATCGAGAGTGATGGCACTACCTCTAGAGAACGAGGGTCGGTTGGAGCTACTACTCGCGAGTAGAAGTAGGCTAGGGAGCCTATCATGGCGGCGTTGTCGGTACATAGTTCCATTGGTGCATAGGTGATTTCCAGAGGCAGGCGCTCGCTTAGTTGGCGGCGTAGTTCTTGGTTGGCAGCAACGCCACCAGCTATGACAACAGAGGCGGGTGAGTAGTTATTGAAGGCTTTTTCGGCTTTGTCGACCAAGGTTTCGATAGCGATATGCTGGAAACTGGCTGCCACATCTGCTCTCAGGCGTTCAGAGACGCGCTCTGGCAGCTGATGTGATGGAAAGTCGTAAGTGACACCGACTTCATGCTGAACGGTCCGTAGAACGGCTGTTTTGAGGCCGGAAAAACTAAAGTCGTATGGGTTTTGCATTCTTGCCTTCGGAAAAGCAAAGGCTTTAGGGTTGCCACCAAGCGCAGCCATGCTGACTGACGGGCCGCCAGGGTAGGGTAGGCCGATTATCTTTGCGACTTTGTCGAAAGCCTCGCCAACGGCGTCATCCTGAGTTTGGCCTAGCAGTTCGTAGTCTCCGTGGCCGCGGAACAGTACTAGTTGTGAATGGCCACCAGAGACGATGAGCGCCAATAAAGGGAAGGTTGGTTGGCTGGACAGGAAATTCGCGTAGACATGCCCCTCCACATGATGAATAGGATAGAGCGGTTTGTTTTTCAGTATCGCTAGGGTGCGGGCAGCGAGGGTACCGATAAGAAGTGAGCCAACAAGACCAGGGGCGTAGGTAACGGCGATGGCGTCGATGTCATCCCATGTGCAGTTGGCTTTTTCTAGTGCCTCTTCGACTACAGGAACAATTACCTCTAGGTGCGAACGAGCTGCTACCTCTGGGACAACCCCACCATAGACGCTGTGGATGTCTATCTGGGAATTTATGACGTTAGACAGCAAATGCACGCCGTCTTCAACAACAGCGGCAGCGGTCTCGTCACAACTACTCTCAATAGCTAGAATTTTCATCTGTTAACAGTTTACAACACGGGGCAGTGTAGAATGGAATTATGAAAGACAGAATTGTGAGGGAAGTTCGCAAGCGGCTACCGAAGACGGCCACACGAGGACTAGAAGAGGTTTATCGGCGCGGACGTGTCCGGCTATTGTCGGCGCGGTATGGCTTTCCGGCACGCAGTCTTCGAGTAATAGCGGTCACTGGCACAAACGGCAAGACAACAACCGCGAACTATTTGAACGAGATTCTAAAGGCTGCTGGCAACAAAACAGCTCTGTTTACGACCGCTGTTATAGAGATAGCCGGTGACCGTCAGCTAAACGAGCTAAACGCTACGGTAGCCAGTACCGAGCGAATGCAGCAATTTTTCCGCGATGCCAAAAACGCTGACGTGGACTATGTGGTTCTAGAGATAACGTCTCATTCACTAGTACAACACAAACTAGAGGGTGTGCCTGTCGAATGCGCCATCATGACTAACCTGACACAGGACCACTTGGACTACCACGATACGATGGATGATTACGCTGCGGCCAAGGGTAAACTGTTCGCCATGAAGCCACGATTCATAGTGCTGAATCGAGATGACCAGTGGTTTGATTTCTATGACAAATACGAGGCCGACGAGCAAAAAATAACCTATGGCGTGGCCGAAGATGCTGAAGCGCGTATCAGCCAGGTAAAGCTGTACAAACGGGGTAGTGAGGCTCGCCTAGTGATAGACCACCAGACGAAACTAGAACTAGCAACAGCACTTCCAGGCAAATTTAACGTCTACAACATGACCGCCGCCGCCAGTGCTGCCTATCTGTTCCACGTTGACCTGGACGCCATCGCCGATGGCATAGCCAATCTAGAAGAACTACCAGGCAGGTTCGAGCGAGTCGAAATAGACAAGCCATATGACGTTGTCGTTGACTACGCACACACTCCAGATGCCATAGAGCAGCTGTTAGAAGCGACAAAGTCGATAACTAAGAACCGCGTCATCCTGGTGTTCGGCGCGACAGGCGACCGCGACAAGGGAAAGCGTCCGATAATGGGCGAGATTGCCGCACGCCTAGCTGACCGAATAGTCCTGACCGACGAAGAGAGCTACAATGAAGACCCGGCCGAGATCCGCCGCATGGTTATGGACGGTATATCTGACGCAAAGGGTGAAGCCAAAACCGAGGAAATAGCAGACCGCCGTGACGCTATCGCAAAGGCGCTGAAAATCGCCCGCAAAGGTGACACGATACTGATCACCGGTATGGGTCACGAACGTTTCCGCATAGTAAATGGCGAACGCCTGCCATGGAACGACGCTGACGTCGTCCGTGAACTAGTAGAAAAATAATCTTTGAAAATGAAACGACCCCCTACGGCGCCTCTGATAACAGAGGGGACATAGGGGGTGGCGTCAGTGGTTCAGTGCTTGGGCAGGTGCTTGAACAGCTCGGGGTTGCCGCACGGCTTCAGCCACTTGCCGTCGGGGTTCTTGGCGATGACGGCGTAGCTGTTGGGGTCGTCGAGATCGATGCCGCGCTTCTCCAGCTTCCTACGCTTCTCGCCGGCCGTAGCCAGGAACGGCTTCATCTTGGTAACGCGGCCGCGACGGCTGATGTACACGACGTGGTAGGTCAGCGGGCGGGTCTCCTTGTTGTAGGCGGCAGTGAAGTTGCGGTCGACCTCAACGGTCGCCAGGTCGCCGACATCTCCGGTGATAGACTGGATTGTCACGAAAAACTCCTAGAGCTGTGGTTGGGTAAAACTGGACAAGTGCTGCAGAACTACATGTAACGCTGAGGATATAAAACCATATCTAGTGCAGGTAGTCAACAAATTTAGAACATTTTATTAAAAAAAGATTAAAGGGGTGGATTCTCGATGAGAATCCACCCCTGTTGCTAGCCTTGGCTAGCCGGCACGCTCGGTCAGCGTCTTGGCGGTCAGATCGACCGTGACTTTGCGCTGATTGAGGGCACTGATACCCTCTGCAGTCGAGCCGTCGACATCTGTGACGCGAATGATGTAATTGCTCATCACGTCGGTACGCACCAGAACGGGACAACTGCTCGCGCCGTCCTTCAGCTCGCGTGCGGCTGACTCAAGGTCACTGGCGACCTTTTTGGGATCCGAGAGTTTGTATACGGCCATCCTTCATCATCCTCCTCGGGTGTTTGGACGAAGAACCCTACCATTTAAAACATGATAGACATATGAAGTCAACAAAATGAAATGGGGAGGGTCCGGTGTGGACCCTCCCCCGAGGGAGGTTAGCTGGCGTACCAGGTGGTGATTGTGCCCTTGTCGAGGTCGACAGTCACCGTCATGGCCGGCTTGCCCTTGAGAGTGCTGTAACCCGAGAGCTTGCCCCCCGCGATCTTGGCGAGCCGGAAAGGCTCGATTTTCCCGTCGGTGGAGCGCGGCTGCAACAGCTGGCGCTTGGGCTTGGTGCCGAGAAGTTTCCTCAGCTCATCTCCTGATGAGGGGGCCAGCTTGACTACCTCTTTGTCTGACATCCTTCGTTCCTTTCAGTAGTTGCGAAAGATTCCAAATATCTATACTAGCATAAACATCATGACTTGTCAATATTAAGCAATAAAAAATACACCCTTAGGTGCAAAAAAGTTTGTAGTACCTTGGGACAACGATGTCATCGTCCCAAGGTACAGTGTGCTGTCTAGGCGTCTTTAGCGTCATTGAACACTTCGTCAAAGACAGCGATGAGGTACCGTCGAGCAGACGCGTAATGGTGACGCTCGAGGTGCCGGCGAGCAGACGAGTGACGATACGGCTCGAGGTACCTTTTCAGCGAGGCACGCTTGCCTGCTTCGTGGCGGGTTTTTAGGTCACCCATCGAGTCGTAGAGCACGTTGATATAGCTCTTGCAAGCCAACCGTATACGCTCGTTGAGTTCCTCGAGTACGCGCTCGTCGACGCCCTCGATCTCCACTGTAACTACCTTGCCAGGCAGTGCTTCGGCTATAGCATCCCGGACGCGCCGAAAGCGATGGTTGTGCTCGCGTTTCGCAGTCTAGA
>CBRAFJ010000024.1:0-10433 GCA_967755195.1 uncultured bacterium
GTCGTCACGAACTCGTCGCGCGCCAGCATAGCGGTTTTCAGGTCAGCGTCTATTTGTGCTTTTAGTGTCATATTGCTTCCTTACAATTAAATCTACCCCTAGTATACCAGGGGTAGAAACATTTTGCGCTTTAGGCTGTTACTTTACGCCGAGACGCATCTTGGCTTGCTTGTCAGCCTTGCGTGCGCGACGGACGATAGCCTTGTTACGGCGCTCAACCTTACTGATAGGCTTCGCAAAACGCTGCATAGACTTTGCAGTCGAGAGCACGCCGCTCTGCAGAACTTTGCGGTTAAAGCGACGGATAAGGTTCTCGTTCGCTTCGTTGCCGTCTTTACGTGTTACTTGAATCATACTCGAAATACTCTATCACAACAGAGACAGATTTGCAAACCACGACCTGGCAAAAGTTGCATGTAGCCCACAAGCTGCCCATGCTAACATATAAACATGAAGAAACCTGTTGTTTCTGTGGAGGGTTTTGGCCTGACCATAGGTGAAAAAGAAATTGTCCGTGACCTGAGTTTTGATGTTCATGCCGGCGAAGTTTTCGCCTTTCTAGGCGCAAACGGATCAGGCAAAACCAGTACTATGCGTACCCTGCTAGGCATCTACCACGAAACAAAGGGGCGACTAACCATCGACGGTGAAGCGTACACCGCCGACCGAGCATCTGTTGTGGGCTACTTACCTGAAGAACGTGGCCTGTATACGCGCATATCCGCTATCGACAACATAACCTACTTTGGCCAGCTAAAAGGTATGTCGCGCGATGAGGCTAGGCTTGAAGGTCTAAAGTTCCTGGAAGAGGTCGGCCTGAGCGACAAAGCGAGCGTAAAACTAAAGAAATTGTCTGGCGGACAGCAGCAAAAAGTCCAGCTGGGTGTAGCAATACTAGGTGATCCAAAACTGCTCATACTAGATGAACCAACCAAAGGTCTGGACCCGGTTAACCGAAAACTACTTCTAGATATAGTCGAAGATCACCGCAAAAAGGGTGCAGCCGTTATATATATCACCCATCTGATGGAAGAAGTCGAGCGTCTAGCAGATCGCCTATTGATACTGAAAAACGGCCAAGCCAAAGCCTACGGAACTGTCGCTGAAGTTAAAAAAGACTTCGGAGCCAAGTCTATAGAAGAAATATTCGTGCAAATCTACGGCACCAAGGAGGACAAATAACATGTCAAAACTTGGTGCAGTAATACGCCACGAGTTTACAACCGTTATAAAACAGCCGTCTTTCTGGGTAATGCTGATCGCTACTCCACTGTTTATCGGTGGAATTATGGCCATAATCGCCATCGGTGAAAAGAGCACCGCTAGTCGCCTGGACGAGGTTGCCGAGAAATTAAAGAACGTCGCCGTAGTCGATGACAGCGGCTACATATTGCCCGAAGTAGTTGAAAGTTCTGGTCAGAAAGTCGGTCAGCCTTCACAGCTAGACGAGCTGCGCGAAGACGTCCGTGACGGCGATCTGACTGGCCTAGTTTATTACCCAAGCGACCTGAAAGACACTAAAAAATATCATATCTACGTCAACGGTAACGATTTCACGACTATCAGCGCCCTCGGATCATTCAGCGGCCAGCTACTGAACACTAGTATATTTGCGCCAATAGGTTCAGCTGATGTTGTCGCCCTGGCCACCGGCAAAACGCAAACCGACATAACGACCTATGAAAACGGTATCGAAACTGCTGGATTTAACCGCTACATAGTTCCGGGCGTCATAGCTGCGTTCTTTTTCCTGATATTGTTTTTCGCCGTCGGTTACGCCCTAACCAGCATCGCCGAAGAAAAAGAAAACCGTTCTATGGAAATGCTACTGACCCACGTCCGACCACGCGACGCCATAGTTGGCAAACTAGTCGGCGTAATACTCATAACCCTGTTCCAGCTGGCGTTTTTTGCAGTCACAGCCCTAGTTGGTTATTGGATCGCCCTAAAACTCGGCATGCAATCTATACAGCTACCAGCTGGTGTTAGTCTGGAAAACTTGGTGTTTGACCCGGTAACCATACTGTTCGGCATCGGTTTTCTGATAGCTGGTTTTGCCCTGTACGCAGGACTACTAGCAACTACCGCGGTAATGTTGCCGTACAAACAAGCTAACGCTTGGTCGAGCATATTCTACATAGGTGGATTCTCGCCGTTTTGGTTCCTGTCGATGGTTATGACCGACCCGGAGAATCCTGTGGTACGTTTTGTCACTTTCTTTCCACTAACGTCACCGACCACAGCATTGCTACGCAATATGTTCGGTAGTCTTAACGGTGTCGAGGCAGTTCTAGCACTGGTTGTTATGGCTATATTTGCAGTGCTTGCTATAGGTCTCGCCATACGATTATTCCCACGCGGCGCACTAGAGTTCGAAAATCCTCTATCACTTCGTGCCATTTTCGGAAAATAGATGATATAATCGCGGTGAAATGAGTATTCACCACTACCGTAAAACAACAAAAAGTTACGCAAAAGGATTAAAGGCAGATAGAAAAACTGGAAAATGTCCGTTTTGTATAGAACGGTTCGCTACTGAGACCGACAAAGGTAACTACAAAACCATGCGGATAGTGAATAACCGTACCAAGTACGACATTTTTGACGCTGCGCCAGTCATTGACCACCTGATGGTCGTCCCGCTAAAACATCACAAGACTATAGCGAGTTTTGACGATGCCGAGCGCAAAGACTGGTTCGATGCTCTAGCTGAGTACGAACAGCAAGGTTACCATATCTTTAGCCGCGGCCAAGCAGCCGTCAGTCGATCTGTCGAGCATGTCCATACCCACCTGATAAAGATCGGCAACGTCCGTGTCAAAAACATGCTGTATCTCGGCAAACTAGACCTACTACTGACCAAGTTTAAGTAGTCTGCCCTCGACTGCCCGACGACCATTCCATTCGTTAATACCTAGCTCGCACCAGGCAGTCACAATATCGCCAACATCGGCTGTAAATTCCGACGCTTTGTTAAAAGCTATCATCTCCATAGTTTGCTGGTTCGCATCCAAAAAACGATATTTTACGTGCTGACCCTCGGCACCCATAGTGCGGCGCGACAAAACCGTTAGGTTAGAGAATTCGAAAACAGGCTCTGGGTTGCCGTTGCCATATGGCTCCAGCAAACTCAGGTCATTAACGTTTCCCTCGCTACATTGCGCAAAGTTCGGTAACGTAACATCCGATCGTACATCGAGATGCCGTAGCTGATCGACGAGTTTTTGCTCACGGTAATATTCGTTCATTGCCTGACGCCACGGTGCTATATTTTCAACCTGCAGTGTTACACCAGCTGCTAGTTTGTGACCGCCACCTTTTATCAGCAAATGCTCGGTCGCACGTATGGCCGCAACAGCTGAAAAATCACCAAAACTGCGCGCTGAGCCCTTTGCTGTTCCATCATCCAGCTCCTGCAGAACAAAAGCTGGTTTTTTATAAGCTTCCAGTAGTTTCGCCGCCACGATACCGATAATTCCGTGGCTCCAAGTTGGGTTGCTGACTATCAACACCGGGTCAGCGGCCAGTTCTTGTTCGACATACTGCCGGGCTTCTTTGAAAATCCTATCTTGTTCCAGACGGCGTTCACGGTTCATCAGGTCGAGTTTTTCGGCTAGTTCCAGCGCCTCTTGGTTGTCTTCTGTGGTTAGCAGGTCCAGTCCCCATTGCGCAGTTTCTAGCCGCCCAGCAGCGTTCAAACGCGGTCCCAGGCCAAAACCTAGGCTACGGGCAACTAGTTTTTCTGGCTCAACTTTGCTGACCGCCATTAACAGCTTCACGCCCGGACGACGAGTTTTTTTCATGACCTGTAAACCCCAAAAGACGTTAGCGCGGTTTTCATCAACTAGCGTCACGACGTCGCAAACAGTTCCCAGTGCCACCAGGTCGAGCAGCCACTTTTCTTGACCAATCGGCAGACCGTCTAGTCTTGTCTGTAAAGCCTGTACTAGTTTGAACGCCACACCGACACCCGCCAGATCGATAAACGGGTATTTATGGTCGGTGCGTTTTGGATTTATGGTCGCCACGGCATCCGGCATAGTTTCAGCAACCGAATGATGGTCAGTGACTATAACGTCTACACCCAGCTCGCCGGCGCGAGCAATTTCCTTGTGGCTCAGGCTACCACAGTCGACGGTCACTATTAGCTGAGCACCCTCTTCGGCCAGCTTCTCAATAGCTTTCATATTTAGCCCATAGCCTTCGACGAAACGGTTAGGTATAAAGACTTTAGCTTCTATACCAAATTTGGCAAAGCTATCTAGTAGCACCGTACTAGCCGTCATGCCGTCTATATCGTAGTCGCCGTATATGACTACGTTTTCTTTCTTCTGCTGAGCCGAAACTAGTCGGTCTACCGCCTTATCCATGTCCGGCAACAAAAACGGATCGTGCCTAAAAGCCTCGTAGTCAGGATTCAAAAAGGCCTGGCGCTTTTTAGGATCGCTCAGGCCTCTTGCGGCCAGGACCGCTTCGACAATTGTCATAAAAAACTAGGCGTCTACGCCAGATCGTTTGCGAGTCGCCTGTGATTGCTGAGATTTGATAACGATACTCTGTAGTTCTTTAAATATCGCGAAATGCTTGTTGGTCGAGTATATCTTTGTGTTACCCTGTTTTTCGCTAGTCAGAAAACCAACTTTCTCTAGACGTTTCAGCTCACGCTGGATATTACCTGGATCTTCTTTTATAAGTTTCGCCAATCCGCGTACGTGCGTACGGAAGTCCGGATACTTAGCGTACACAACGATTATCTTGCGACGAACGCGTGAAGTGATAAAGACGTCTAACATTTTCCCTAAAAATTCTCACAACTGTTAGTTAGTATTCGTTGATAATTATTCTACAGTCTTCTGACCAGACTCGCAACCCTTGACTTTTGACATTCACCCCGTTAGCGCCAGTTCAAAACGTTCTGATTTAGCGTTGCCACCAGCTCTTCGTGGCTCGGAATGTCATTTGCATCATAGTAGTGATTCGTATCTAGAAAGTTATCGGTAACACTGAGAATATGCAGCTCATCACCAACCACATGTGCTCGGTCGACCGCCTCAACCGAGGCAACTGGTGCGGCAACTATCAGACGATTTATTTTCAGCGGCTTCAGATAATCCGCGACAGCATCCAGGTCAGCCGGGCTACCCAGACCGTCGGAAACCAATATGACATTGTGTTCACGCAACATAGATTCTTCGACAATGCCGCCGTCGCCCAGCAAACTGTTCATCTTACCCATTTTTTCACGCTTTTGGTCTTCTATGTAGCCGTGATATTCACTGTAGTACTCATCGACTTCACCGCTGGACAGACCACTGTTTGTAGTCATACGCCCGCTCTGGTTGAGCTCGCCATAGAGTGTAGATTCGCCGGGTATATCGATACCTTCTGATAACAGTAGCGTGAGTGCACAATGGAGCTCCGAGGCAATCTGTTGCCCAAGTTGAACAGAGCCGTCGTTCATAGCGACGACTATAGTGTTTTCATAGCGATACTTCATAAGACTTTGTGCTAGTCGATACCCAGCCTCACGACGCGAACTAAAGTACATATGCTCATTTTACTATGAAGCGAGCGTTATGCGAACTTGTTCGTATAACCGAGCAAGGCCGTAAACTATTTCGAATATTTTAACAGTTTCCAGGCTGATATACTGAAGGAAATGGAGTATTATCTCGTATCACCGTTAAGGGTGGTTGGCCGAGTGGGCGGCACGCTGACTTATCATGCATCTCAGTCTCTGGTAGCTGGACAGGTAGTTTCGGTTAGTGTTGGCAAAAAACAAGTACCAGCTGTGGTAATAGATAGAACCAAAAAACCAGACTTTGCCACTAAACCTATCGACGACATAGTGACCGGGGCGGCTATACCCGCACCCCTGCTTCAGCTACACACATGGCTAGCCGCTTACTACAGCAGCCACCCAGTATCAGTCTGGCAAACCATGCTGCCCAGCGGCATCCTCAAAAAACGCCGAAATGCTCCCAAAACAACCATTCAACACCGACGAGAACGAACACATTTTTTGCTCAATGATGCCCAACAACAGGCCTTCGACCGTCTAACGAGTACCTCGGAAGGAACTAGTCTACTCCACGGCATAACCGGCTCCGGCAAGACTGCCCTTTATGTCGAGTTGGCGAAAAAGACGCTCGCTGGGGGCAAGTCGGTTATAGTCCTAGTGCCCGAAATCGCCCTCACCTCTCAGATAGTTGCTGACTTTACCAGTCACATAGATAACGTCCTAGTAACGCACTCTAACCAGACCGAAGCTGCCCGCCACAACACATGGCTACAGGCTTTAAATAGCACTGAGCCACGAGTTGTTATCGGTCCACGCTCTGCGCTGTTTACTCCACTGACTGAGGTTGGGCTAATAGTTATCGACGAGTGTCACGAACCTAGCTACAAGCAAGAAAAAGCACCCCGCTACTCTGCGCTCAGAGCCGCAAGCATGCTAGCAAAATATCACCACGCCCAACTGATACTCGGTAGTGCTACACCTAGCGTTACCGACTATTTCTTAGCCAAAGAGCAGTCACCGGATAGCATAGTGAGGTTAGATACTCTAGCCCGGACCGGTGCTGTTCTGCCAGAAGTTTCTATAGTCGACATGACCAAACGTCTAAACTTTAATCGCAGCCAATTTTTGTCAGATGCGCTCATCGGGCAATTAGCAGAAACTATAGCTGGCGGCCACCAAGCGCTGATATTTCACAACCGCCGTGGCAGCGCTAGTTCAACACTTTGTGAAAACTGCGGTTGGAGCGCCGCATGTTCACGATGCTTCGTTCCACTAACTCTACACGCCGACAAGTTTGAGTTGCGCTGTCACCTATGCAACTACACGGAACGTGTCCCGACACATTGCCCTAGCTGTGGACACGCCGACATTATTCACAAAGGCATCGGTACAAAACGTATCGCCGAAGAGCTCACAAAACTGTTCCCCGACGCCCGCATAGCCCGTTTTGACGGCGACAACGCAAACGATGAGACCGTCGACAGTCAGTACCAGGCGCTGTACGACGGTGATATCGACATCATAGTCGGTACTCAGGTTATAGCCAAAGGCCTGGACCTACCAAAGCTGCGCTTCGTTGGCGTCGTCCAAGCCGACAGTGGACTAAGTCTGCCTGATTACCAGTCAGCAGAGCGAGTTTTCCAGTTACTTGCCCAGGTTAGTGGCCGCGTTGGTCGTAACGAACACAAAAGCCACGTAGTAGTTCAGAGTTATCAGCCTGACCATCCAGCTGTAAAGTTTGGCCTGGCACGTGATTATGACAGCTTTTACGACTACGCCATAACCGAGCGCAAACGTGCCCATTTCCCGCCATTCACATATCTGCTAAAAATGACTTGTAGTTACAAATCCGAGTACGCAGCCGTGCGCGCTGCACGAGATCTTGCCAGGTCTATACGGCCAACCTTGGCACGCGACATGGAACTCCTCGGACCAACACCAGCATTCTACGAACGAGTACGCGACAGCTACCGCTGGCAACTCGTCATCAAAAGCCCACGCCGAGGTGATCTAGCAAAACTTATAGAACTCGTCCCCCCAACCCACTGGCAATACGAACTAGACCCAGTGAGTTTGCTATAACAACCTACAAACTGCGCTAGCTACGCCGTTCGCTACCTTTTTCGAAAGAGACTAAAAGCGAAGTGCAACCCGAGAAATTATTCGAACAAAGTGAGATAATTTCCCGGAGTGCAACGGTCTCTAGAGAGAAACGGTAGCGAAGAGGTGTAGTGTACGCAATTTAAGTAATTGCATCTGTTATAATCGTATGGAAATATGGCAACCCGAAACGACATCATTACCCTCCCGCATGCCAGCCTGCGAGAAAAATCAGCCCGTGTTCACGTCATTACCGACGAAACTAAACAGCTGATCGAAGACATGAAGGCGGCGGCCCTAGACTGGGAGGACAGTCGTCCTCATGAAATAGCCGTGGCGCTGGCCGCTGTGCAGATAAACCGCCTGGAACGCGTCGTTATCGTTCGCGGCGATTTCGAGAACAAAGAAGACCGCGCCTTTACGGTTCTTATAAACCCAGAAATAGCCAAGTACGAGGGCGATGTGGTTACCGACTACGAAGGCTGCCTGAGTGTACTGAACGTCTATGGTTCGGTGCCGCGTCATAACAAAGTCCGATTGAGGGCTATCGATGAAAACGGCAACGAGGTACGAGCAAAAGCCGAAGGCTTCTTAGCCCGCGTACTGCAACACGAAATAGACCACACAAACGGCATCTGTTTTGTCGACCACATATCTGATCAAAAAGACGCCTTTTATGTACTAACCGAAAAAGGCGACCTGGAGCCGACTGACTATGAACAAGTCAAAGCGTCTGGTATTCTTCGGGACTGAAGACTTTAGTCTACCTAGTCTGCAGGCCCTGGTAGATGGTGGCTTTAATGTAGTTGCGGTTGTCACAAAACCTGACAGCGCCCGCGGTCGTTCTAAAAAGCTCGTCGAACCCGCAGTCAAAACCTACGCCAAACATATCGGCCTGACCGTATTTCAGCCAGGCAGGCTAGCCGACATACAGGACCAGCTAGTTGAACTAAAGCCCGATGCTGGCGTTCTGGTCAGCTATGGCAAGCTGCTACCACAACGAACACTAGACGTGTTCGAGCCTATAGGTATAGTCAACGTCCACCCATCACTGCTGCCAAAATACCGTGGCCCCGCACCCGTCGAAGCGGCCATCCTAAATGGTGACCAGCAGACCGGCATAACCATTATGAAGCTAACCCTAGGCATGGACGAAGGCCCGATCTTTGCCCAAACAACGGTACCGCTTACTGGACAAGAAACCCGTCCGGTCCTAACCAAACAGCTGTCACAAATGGGTGCCAAAGTGCTTGTCGACACGCTCCCAGGTATCCTAGAAAACAAAGTTGAAGCAATCGAACAGAAAAATAGTGATGCAACGTATACAACACTACTCCGAAAAGAACATGGACTATTAGACCCAGTAACAGATAACGCTAACGCTTTGGAACGTAAAGTTCGTGCTTACCTTGACTATCCCAAAACTCGCCTAAAAATCAAAAATACCGATGTTATAGTTACATCGGCTAAAGTTGTTGAAAGTTCTGACTCTGCCCCACTTGTCGTTGATTGCGTAGACAATACCTACCTAGCTATCGACTCACTCATCGCGCCATCCGGCAAAACGATGAGTGGCGAAGCGTACCTACGCGGCCTACGAAACTAAGCGGCCTCGGAGTCGCCGAGTATGGCGTCCTTGTTTTTGAGTACTTCGTTTTTTAATTTTTCCATCTCGCTAGCAACAACCTCGCGATAGTCGCTGCGGTTCAATTGTAGCCATTTTAGCGAACCGTACTCGCTCAGCAAGTCCAGTTCAGTGACCTGCGGGTTGCCTGCAACCGAGCTCTTTAACGACTTGTAGTCATCTTCTTGTTCATAGTTAGGCACGTTACGGTCAAACCATGCACGAACTTTTTGTTCATTTCGATCAACGAAAGCCTCGAACTCAGCCAGCTGGTCTTCGTTCATGCCCTCAGAAAGTTTAGTACCAACGCGTAGCTCTAGCTCGCTGTATATATGCTGCAAAAAGGCTTGCTTTTGGTCTTCAGGCAGATCACCTAGGCCTACATCCTGCAAAAACTTGTCGTCTAACTGAAACATCTGTACCCCCTAAGTACCGTACTAAACTATTTACCTTAGTTTTATTGTATCACCAGCGTTCAGCCAACCACGACTGTCAGCGTATCCCTGATCCTGTAGCTCACGAATCAGGAAGTCCTTTGTGGCGTCTATTTCGTAAACGCTAGGATTCTTCATGCCCTGTTCTTCGAGCATTTTCTCCGAAACATCCCAGATAGTATCACCCGGTTGAACCTTGTAGTTATTTAAATTGTCGAGAATGGCTTCTTTTCCATCAGGAGTCAGTTCGCGTGTCGCGTGAAATCCGTCAAATATGGCTTCACGACTGGTTGGTGTCGGCGCTTCGGCCGGACCACCGTCCGATCCGACATCGGGACCGCCAGTATCAGGAGAGACGTCTGCAGGTAACGGGGTGTCCGTAGACTCAGGACCCTCGCCTAGAAAGTCAGAATCGATCAAACCACCGTCACGTCTATCTGCCTGGAAAGCTTCGTATTTGCCTTTTACAGCACTTGCTGCGTCACCCAGCTTCTCACCAACCTTGCCTAAATCAACGTGGTCACGCACTACGTCACCGACGAAACCTGCTGCTCCACCGAGTGCCGCACCGGCTACCATAGACACTGCGACACCACCGATCATACGATTGCGGTTCCGTTTTCGATATTTATCGCTGCTTGCATCTAGAGCGTCAAATATAGCTGCATTCACTTCTGCATCAGCTTTGAAATCACCTACACGCTCGGCTGCATGTTCGTCTACGTTAGAAGCACGGTCTAGTTTGTTTCGAAGC
>CBRAFJ010000025.1:0-10263 GCA_967755195.1 uncultured bacterium
ATGGTGCTCATTACACCATAGCTATATTGGCATTTGTATTACTCGGTGGTCTGTTCTTCCGTATACCTGAACTGATTGCCGGACTTTCTGGTATTGCTATAGTAACCGCGTCGATCTTCGCATCTATAGCGGAAAACAAGGCAGACAATATCGATGCAACTGCTAGTTAAATTCATTGCTGACGGTACTTTGCTACTTGTGCTGGCAATAGCAGCCCCTAGTCTACTATTTGCTCTGCGTAAATCATTTTGGATGAACGCACCGGTTCTAGTGATGGCTGGTTTGACATCGCTACTGGTCGGGAAAGTTATGAGTCTTTTGTATCAACCGTCTATCGCTCGGCCGTTTCTAGAGCAAGGCGTCACACCTGGGGCTGCCTACATAGACAATCCTGGTTTTCCGTCTGATCATGCGTTGTTAGCGACCGTGGCGACCGTGGCAGTTATTGCTATGACTCGTAACCGGGTTCTAGGTGTAGTGCTGGTAGTTTTAGTCATTGCTATGGGTGTTGGCCGTATGTTAGCTCTGGTGCACACACCACTAGACATAGTTGGCGGGGTTGTTGCCGGTCTAGCCGGTGCAGTTTGGTACCGTAAATTGACAAAGTAACACGGATAGGTTCACAATATACTTATGGCCAAGAAGCCAGAACCGACTAGAACCGCTCTACCACCATCTTCATACGACCCATATCCGCTAGACCTAGGTACTTTGGTACGTTTGTTCGTGGTCGGTTTGTTCGCCGGCGCGGCTGGTTGGTTACTTTACCTTGCAATATCTAAATACCTAGTTGAACCAGTTTTTTGCAGCGCGCCCGAAACCTTTGGTATCTGTAACAACGGTGGCACTATAGCTTGGGTAGTTGCTCATATCATAGTCATGACTGTTGTCGTAGCTGTGCTAGCGCGTATGACGGTCTATCGGCCGCTTTTAGCGGCTCTTGGTACGCTAGTTGCTTTGTGGGCTACACATGCCTGGTTGGGCGGGCTAGTTTGGTACATGGGTGCGTTATGGCAGGCGCTGCTATTTGGTCTAGCGATAGCGTTGTTTGGCTGGATAGCTAAGACCAGCAGTTTTCTTGTCGCTCTTATCCTGACCATAGTTCTGGCTGTGGCTGCACGGCTAGTGTTGCTGACTGCCTAAGTCACGTATACTTAGGATATGGATATTACACTCATCATCATTGTTCTTTTGATCGGCTTTGTGGCCGTTTTGTGGTTGCTAAACAAAAAACTAGCCGCACCTCGCGACGACACCAGCACTGGGCTCCTAAAACAGGACATTGTTGAGCTAAACCGAACAGTCGACATGCTGCGTGAGAACTTGCAGACCACTCTAGGCGACAAACTGGATAAGAACCAAGAGATGATGCGCGATACACTGACAAAACAGCTCAGTGAGAGTTCTCGGTTGATAACTGATGTTACTACCAAACTAACGAAGCTTGACGAGACAAATCGTCGCGTTGTCGATGTAGCTGACGAGCTGAAAACTCTGCAGAACATCCTCCAAAACCCAAAGCAGCGCGGAGGACTAGGCGAATACTACCTGGATGCGGTGCTAGGTAACGTCTTGCCGACGCATGTCTACGAGACACAGTACAAGTTTCGTGATGGCGAGATAGTCGATGCCGTCATACGTCTGGATAAAAACCGTTTGATACCGATCGACAGCAAGTTTAGTCTTGAAAACTACAACCGTTTAATCGAAGAGAAAGACAAAACACAGCGTGAAAACTTGGTTAAAATTTTTAAAAACGACTTGAAAAAGCGTATCGACGAAACTAGCAAATATATCCGACCCAGTGAAGGCACACTAGACTACGCCTTCATGTTTATTCCCAGTGAGGCCATTTATTATGACCTGCTGGTTAACAACGTGGGCTCTACTGGCACTAATGCTCGCGACCTAATAGAATACGCCTTTATCGACAAAAAGGTTATCATCGTTAGTCCAACGACGCTGCTAGCGTACCTGCAAACAGTCATGCAGGGTCTGCGTAGCTTGCAGATAGAAGAACAGGCCAAAGACATCCAGAAGCGCGTAGCAGAGCTCGGTAAACATATTGCTGGCCACGAGACCTACATGCAAAAGCTAGGCAACACACTCAGTACTACCGTGTCACACTACAACGCTGCTCACAAAAACTTGTCGCAAATGGACAAGGACGTTATAAAGATCGCTGACACCAACCCGACAGTCGAGGCTTTGATCCTGGACAAACCTCAAGTAGAAGATTAGTCTTGCTACCAAATATAAAAGCCCCGCACACGGCGGGGCTTTTAGTATGGTTGGGCTAAACTATAGAGTCTTAGACTTCCATGAAGTACCGACTAGAAGTAGGTACAGGTTTGCACCTAGTGCAGCACCAACTAGTGTTCCGAGGATCACTGAGAGAGTGAAGTGGCTAGGAGTTTTCTGTGCGCCAGCCTCTGTGCTACCGCCGATGCTCTTGTTGATAGAGTCGACATCGCGCTCAGTCTGGGCTAGGGCTACGGCTGGGTTTAGTGCAGCACCTTGTGCAGCAAATGTGCGTGAAACGCTAGTTGCTTCACCACCCTGAACAGCGTTCTGTTCGTGAGTTGCGTTAGCAGTTAGCAGACCACCACCGGCGACGAGACCAGCGACTAGTGCTACAGCGATAGCAGCTGAACGAGCCGGAACATTGCTGATGTTTTTAACAGCTGCAACTAGACCGAATAGGAATAGTGCAGTTGCAACTAGCTCTACGCCAAACGTGCGCCAGTCCCAAGAAGCAAATGTGCTAAGGTCAAGGCTCGAGCCGCTGCCGTTGTAGGCGCCGACAACCATGAATGCACCTAGAGCACCAATGAACTGGGCTAGCCAGTAGAAAGGAACCTTGATGGCTTCGAACTTGTTTGCAGTCCAAAGTGCAAAGGTCACAGCTGGGTTGAAGTGACCGCCAGTGATCTTCATCATGGCTAGTAGTAGAACTGCAAGTGCAGCACCAACTAGTAGTGGCTGGTCAGCTGGTGCAGTTAGTGCAACCAGTGCTAGACCGAATGTACCGAGCGCTTCACCGACCAATGCCTGTGGTGTGATGACCGACAATGGACTTGTTTTTACAACTTTTGTTGTAGTGCTGGTTGCTGCACTACGTTCTGGTTTTGCGCTAGCAGCCACGCGGCTGGTCGTTTTCTTCGCAGCAGCACGTGACGTCTTAGATTTTGTAGTGGTTTTGGCCTTCTGAGCCATATCTATCCTCCTGAAAAGTTAGGTATAATGCGAAGTATAGCATGAATAGAATAAGCATAGAAGTTTGCAAGTCTTGCAAATAGTAGGAGTGTTAGTAAATGAATGAATGGTTAATGTTAATAATTGCCAGTGTTGCGGGTAGTTTGGTTTCGCTGATCGGTGGTATGGCGCTATTGGCCAAAAAAATATCTGTAGAAAAAGTTCAGCGCGTCGCTGTTCCGTTTGCTGCCGGTGCGTTGCTGGCGGCAGCGTTTTTGGACCTGCTGCCAGAAGCTTTCGAACACGCCGAGTCGACGACTAAAGGCGCTGCGCTAGTTCTAAGCGGCTTTGTTTTGTTCTTTGTTTTGGAACGATTTCTAGGTTGGTTTCATCACCATCATGATCATCACGATCTGCGTAGCAAGTCACGCAAACATTCAACACGCTCACTAATAGTAGTTGGCGACACGCTGCATAACGCTATCGACGGTATGGTTATCGGTGCAGCATTTTTGGCCGATCCGGTTCTCGGTGTTATCGCAACGCTTGCTATAGCAGCCCACGAAATACCACAAGAGATAGGTGACTTCGGAGTGCTTCTGGCGCTGGGTATGCGACGACGAACGGTCCTCATAGTAAATGTAGTTTCGGCGTTAGCGACTATAGTGTCGGCAGTTGCGGTTTATGGTCTAGGTGATGCTGTCACGCCGCTTCAGCCTATTCTCCTGGCTCTAGCTGCCGGTATGTTTATTTACATCGCTGCGAGCGACCTAATACCGACTATTCACGACGAACCTAAAACAAAAGTCGCCAATTACCAGACGATCGTACTGCTGTTCGGCATATTGTTCGTTGGCATAACTACGACCTTGGTGCACAGTTTTTTGGAGGACAGTGGAGTCCATGGCGACTCACACCAGGAAGAAACGCATAGCCATGATCATGAGCATTAGCGTACAATAAACCCATGGGACTTTTTCTTCGACAAGACGAGCAACGTTCGGAAATCCAGACTCGCGTAGCAGCTGAGCTACAAGAGCGTTTGCGTAACAAACCAAACATAGAGCATGGTGAAACTTCGCCGGCTGCATTGGACGGTCAGCACGAAACGCGCAAGGCGGGGATGGTTATTATCATTCTGTTTGTTTTGCTAGTGCTAGCTGTGGTGGCTTTAGCTATCAAGCTTTCTTTATAAAAAGGCCTTCTACCAGGTATACTAAACATCAGTTATGACATCCATAGCCGACATCGAAAAAACTCGTGAGCTGTTGCTCGCGCGCTACGAATCACTTGAAAACAAAAGTGATATTTTGCGTGCTCCGGAAATGCGCGAACTTTTTGGCGGCATAAAAAACGTTGATCCGAACGAACGTGCTAGTTATGGCCAGGCGGTCAACGCTCTTAGCGTCGAGCTAAAGGGCATGGTGGATCGAGACAGTGAAGCGGCCAAAGAACTAGCGCCGATAGATGTTACAGCACCATTTGACGTTAATCTAGCTCGTCCTACTTCGTTACCGGCAGTAAGCGGTACAACTCATCCGCTGACACAGGAGATTGCTCGACTCTCTAGCATTTTTGAACGCATGGGTTTTGCAGTTGAAGAGTCGCGTGAGCTAGATGACCAGTACCATATGTTTGACGCGTTGAACTTCCCGAAAGGTCACCCAGCACGCGATGACTATGACACGTTTATGACGGTTGAGACTGACCGTGACGGCGACCCACTGATTGCGCCAGCCCACACCAGTACGATGCAGAACCGAGTTCTACAAAAGTACAAAGACAACCTGGCTAGTGGCGAACCTATTGCCGTTGTCGTTCCAGACCGTGTGTTCCGCAATGAAGATTTGGATGCTCGTCACGAACATACGTTTTATCAGCATGAGGGAATTTACGTTGATAAAAATGTTAACGTCGGCCAACTAGTTGCAACGCTCCAGGCATTTTTGGAAGAATACTTTAACCAAAAACTTAACGTTCGTATCAACCCGTTTTACTTTCCGTTTACCGAGCCGAGTTTCGAGTTTTCGCTGACCTGTCCATTTTGCGGTGGCAATGACAAACTTTGTAAAGTTTGTTCGGGTGAAGGCTGGATTGAACTACTAGGTTGTGGCATGATCCATCCTAACGTTCTAAAAATGGCCAACATCGACCCAGAAATCTACACCGGTTTCGCGTGGGGTGGCGGTATCGATCGCTTGGTCATGATGAAAAATGGCATCGAAGACGTCCGTCATTTTCAGTCAGCAAAACTTGATTTCCTGAGGCAATTCTAATGAAAGTAAGTCTAAATACACTCAAACAATACACCGACGTTGACCTGAGCGTTGACGATTTAGTTGCGAAAATAAACCAGCAACTGGGTGGCGTTGAAGAAGTAATCGACCTAGGTAAACGCTATGCGGGCGCGGTGATTGTTAAAGTTGTCGAATGTGTCGACCATCCGAACGCCGACCGTCTTCATGTCTGCAAAGTCGATGACGGCGGAGTTGTTCAAGATGTCGAGCGAGACGAAAACGGCCTTGTCCAAGTAGTCTGTGGTGCGCCAAATGTACGTGCTGGTATGTTTGCTGTTTGGTTGCCGCCAAAGTCTACCGTACCTGCTAGTTTTGACGACAAGGAACCATTTGTTCTAAGTAGCCGCGAACTACGCGGCGTCGTTAGTAATGGTATGATGGCTAGCCTGAAAGAACTAGCATTTGGCGATAATCACGAAGGTCTCCTAGATCTAACCGGTGAAGATGTTAAAGCAGGTGATAGTTTCGCCAAAGTTTATGGACTCGACGACACGATTATCGACATTGAAAACAAGATGTTCACCCATCGCCCAGACCTATTCGGTCAGCTGGGTGTGGCGCGCGAAATTGCCGGTATCCAACACAAAAACTTTAGCTCACCTGACTGGTACAAGGCTTTACCAGAATTTAACAGAGGCGAAGGTCTAGAGCTGACTGTAGAAAATGATGCATCTGAAGTTGTTCCTAGGTTTATGGCTGTTGCTATTCAGGGTGTCGAGGTTAAACCAAGCCCACTATGGTTGCAGGCAGAGCTGGTGCGTCTGGGCAGCAAACCTATTAACAATATCGTTGATGCCACTAACTATATTATGCTGCTAACAGCTCAGCCTACGCATGCTTATGACTATGACAAATTGCGCGGTCACAAACTTATGGCCCGCATGGCAGTAGAGGGTGAATCTGCGAAACTTCTAAATGGCAAGACGTATGAATTGACAGACGGCGACATAGTTATTGCCGATGGTGAAGGCGTTGTTGGACTAGCCGGAATCATGGGCGGTGGCGATAGCGAAGTTAGCGCCGAGACGAAAAACATCGTTCTAGAAGTCGCAAACTTTGACATGTACGCCGTTCGCCGTTCGTCGATGCGTCATGGTTTGTTTACCGATGCACTAACGCGCTTTAACAAAGGGCAGTCATCACGACAAAACGACTACATCATGAGTTTGTTGATTCGTTCTATTTTAGACGTATCCTCGGGCGAGCAGGCGAGCGAAGTTTTCGATGTTAAACGCTCGGAGGACGCAAAAACTGTTAACGTGACACCGCAGTTTGTTAACGACCGCTTGGGTCTGTCACTGTCGGCTGATGAAATGAAAAAACTGCTGACAAATGTCGAGATGCAGGTCGACGGCGAACTGGAAATCACACCACCATTTTGGCGCACAGACCTAGAACTTCCAGAAGACATAGTCGAGGAAATTGGCCGTCTGTACGGTTTCGATAAACTACCACGTGAATTGCCAAAACGCAGCACAAAAGCCGCCCCGCGTAACGACAAACTAGTTCTGCAGCAGAACATTCGCGAGAGTCTGGCAAAGTTTGGCGCTAACGAAGTTCTTACCTATAGTTTTGTACATGAGAATGTTCTGAAACGTGCCGAGCAAAATCCAGAAGACGCTTTTCGTTTAAGCAATGCACTAAGTCCAGACCTGCAATACTTCCGTCTGAGTTTGCTACCTAGTCTGCTCGATAAAGTTCACCCGAACATCAAGGCGGGCTACGATGAATTTACGTTGTTTGAAATAGGCAAAGCGCACAACAAAAAGAGTATGGACGACAACGGGCTACCGAACGAAATCGATCTACTGGAAATGATCTATGCCAGCAAAAAGGCCGGCGACGGTGCAGCATTTTACAAGGCTAAAAACCAGGTAGAAATGTTGCTAGCTAACCTAGGCGTAACTGTCGTTTTCGAAGCTATTACCGAGCAATCGCCACATGCTGGAATGGCACCGTACGACGTAAAACGCAGTGCATACATAAAGACGACAGATGGAAACTTTTTGGGAGTCGTCGGTGAACTAAAACCTAGTGTCCTTAAAGGCTTCAAATTGCCCGACTATACGGCCGCAGCAACTGTCGATATTCACAGTTTGCTAACTGCCGGGCGAACAAAAGTTTACAAACCTTTGTCACGATTCCCGAAAGTATCTCAGGATATTTCACTGAAAGTCGCAGCCGGCGTTGCCTACGCCGATGTTTATAGTATTGCCGAAAAAGTCATGCGTGAGTCTGGCGTAGCTACTGGCGGATATGTTCTAGAGCCGCAAGCCATTTACCAGCCTGCACATAGTGACACAAAAACCATCACGCTACATTTCGAAGTTTCTAGTTATGAACGCACTCTGACTGATGCAGATGTTAGCAGTGTTCTTGATGCTGTAGCCGAGCGCGAAGCTGCTGAACTAAACGCTGAACGTATTTAGATAATTTTCAAAAGGAAAACCCCGACCTGGCTGGCCGGGGGATGTCCCTCTCTGAAACTCGGTAGGCTAGGAGTTAGGCTCCTGGTCGTCGTTGACTGCTGGTAACTCCTGGGTGGGCGGTTCTTTCTCCGGAATGTCCCCGGTTGGAGCAATGGTGAGCAGAATTCCCACGACCTGGCGAAGCAGCTCGTTATTGGTTTTTAGTTCCGCCCGAATGTCTTGTTGAACCTCGAGCTGGCTGATATCAGCCTTGGCAAGGCTGCTCCAGTACGCATCGATAGCCAGCAGCTCTTCCACGTTGACTACGTCGGGTAGCTTCACGGGTTTTTCGTCGCCGGCACGCTCTAAGTGGACTAGTTGCGAGTTGTGAAACACATACAGCTCCCACCAGGTCTTGCCCGGGGTAACTAGCGAAAATTCATTGAGCTCGTACTGGTCGGGCGCGCTGCCTCGAAGGAAAAGCCAGCGGCTTTCGGCGTGGTGTATGCGAATCTGACCAGTCTCGGCGTTGCCCTCGATGGGACTGTTTCGCCACTGCCAGTGACGGCGGTAAACCAGAAAAGCCCCCGCAAGGGCGATCATCAGGCCGACCACAACCACGGCACCAACGCCTATTCCAGGGACGCCAGTCGTGGTGGTAACCACGGCACCGGCTATCATGAGAAACACCCCGAATGCGACTACGGTAAACGCGGGCGCGGACTCCTTTGCGAAACGCTTCCAGTGTGGAACACGGAGGTACGATGGCGGTGGTGCGCCAATGTCGTTACTCATTTAGACTCCTAGATTGAGAAGGACTGTAGCCGTCACGGATGCGACGACTCATGCCGATGTTATAACTATAAAATGTGTAAAACGCAAGCATAAGAAATATAGCCGTGTATACTGGTAGCAACATGTTTGTCAGAAAAATAGTTTTTCATATGCGCAATTTTTTTGGTGGCCCGCGACGTAGTGCTAGGGCGCTTATTGTTCGTGACAACAAACTGCTGGTATTTCGCCGTAAACGTTATGACCGCAAGGCTGGTGAATGGCTGGAGTACTACAGCATACCTGGCGGTGGTATAGAACCGGGTGAAAAGCCAGAGCACGCGGCAGTACGTGAACTAAAAGAAGAGATGGGTATAGAGATAAAAACTGGCCCTCTAGTAGCGCATCGCTTTGCCAAAGACTTCGAGCACTATGTCTACAGCGCTGACATAGTTAGCGGGACGCCAGAATTCCAGGTGGATTCTGAAGAAGCCCTGGTGATGAACGAATACAACCAGTTTACTGTCGAGTGGGTCGACATAGCAAAACTGAGCGTAGAAAACCTGCGCTACTACTCGGACTACCTGGAGATCATCCAGCAGTTGGGCGACGGGAATCATCCGGACAGCCCAAGCCATTTCAAAGCCTAAGTGGTATACTAAAGCGAGTTAAGAACGAGAGGGAGTTTTATAGTGGCTACAAAAACAAGCCAGCGTGTTGGTATTTGGATTATTGCGATCGTCATGAGCGTTGGTACTCTTGGTGCTTTTTTCTTGCCAATGATCACGAACGACAACGACGCGAAGCAGGCAGCAGAAATGCAGAAACAGCTGGCTGAATATGAGAAGCAGGAAAAAATGTGTCCGTCTATAGACACAAAGCCAACTACAGCTATATCACCTGCGCCAACACCGCCAGAAGCACCAAAGGCTGATGACGTCCCAGAACTAAAGACTATTGATATAACAGTAGGTAATGGTGCTGAAGTTAAAGAAGGCGACTGTGTTGAGATATTGTTCCACGGTACTCTAGCTAAAGACGGCAAGGCTTTCCAGGGTGGTAGCAACTACGCTGATGGCACGCCATATCGTTCCGTGACCACCGGTTTCGTGCCAGGCTTTGCAAAGGGTCTAGTTGGCATGAAAGTTGGAGGCGAACGTCAGGTGATGATACCTAGCGACCAGGCCTATGGGGCGGAAGCTCAGGGTGACATCCCGGCAAATGCTGACCTGGTGTTCACCATAAAGCTAGTAAACATCTATACAGCACAATAAATACAACATATAGCGTCTTGCGCACTAGCACAAGCACTATATATAATGTATAGCAGAATCAAAATCTTATAGGGGTATAGGAAAATGGCACAAAAAATCACTATCTACACACGCACAACTTGCACGTACTGCGCACAAGTCAAAAAGCTGCTGGACATGAAAGGCAAGACTTACGACGTCATAAATATAGACGAGAACATCGATGCCGAAGCGGCCATAGTTGCTAAAAGCGGTGCTCGTACAGTGCCTGTCGTTACAGTAACCGACGACGCTGGTGACGAGCGTGTAGCTAGTATCGGGTGGAATCCTGGTGCTCTA
>CBRAFJ010000026.1:0-9766 GCA_967755195.1 uncultured bacterium
TAACTGATTGTGAATATTTTGTAAAAATCCTAGCATTATTTGGTCACAGTCGGTGATGATTTTTTCTAGTCGCTTGGCGTCAGGGTCTTGGCCACCCAGGGGTTGACCAAGGTAGCCTTCGCAGGCGACGAAGTCTATCGGCTGTTGCCATTCGTGCTTAGTGGCGTCACCGGACTCCAGTTGAATAGATGACTTTATGTCCGTTCGCAGCCAGTCTAGGTTTGCCTGCGTATAGTCAACCATTTTAGGCATCTTGTCGGTTCCGTAAACGTCGTATCCCATTAAACGAGCTTCTTGCAAAACAACACCTGTGCCACAAAACGGGTCGAGAATTACGCCGGTGGTTTTGTCGGTGGTAGCTAGGTTCACTATGGTCTGGGCGAGTTTTGGCGGTAGCATCCCAACGAAAGCATCACGTTTTGGTCGTCCGCGGTCGCGTAGGGTGTAACTGTCTATATCTTGAACGTTGGTTGCAGTAGCGATAATGGTGTCATCTCCATCGCGTACAAGCAGTATTTCGCACCCCAGTGAGCCTGTGAGCTTGTTGTGGTACGTCTGGGCGCTGTTTAGGGCGGCTTCAGTGTTCGGCACGGTTCTAACTGAAAGGCCGCTGTTACGCAGTATTTTCTTTAGACTCAGAACGTTTCCATTTATTTTGGCGGGTGGCATCGACAAACCATATAGACTGACGCCTAGTTTTAATTTGCCATCGATATTGCCGGCAAGCTCCGTGATGTTTTTACTCAGCCAAGAAAAGGCTTTCTGAGGGTTTGTGCCGGGTATAGTGGCGAAAACTTGGCCGGCTTTGATGCTGCCACCTAGACGAGAAAAATCTACATCGGTTTCGACCGTTGCTGCAACGTTACCGACAGGACGGACATTTTGCGCGCCATACAGCGCTTCTAGTTCGGCGATGCCGATGGCCGGTTGGCGGCCTAGGATACATATAACCATATGATATGAGTATAGCTCGAGCGACGAGAGATGAACATGCACTTGTGAATGTTCATCCGAGTGCGAAGGGATATATCGACTGATATAACTGATATACTTTACTTATGTCTTTTCGTACATGGCTAAACATAGTGACCGCAGCCATTATCGTCGTTATGCTATTTACGCTGCGTGATGACCTGTTACGAGCTTGGGATTTGCTGAGCCGTGTCGATATATGGTTGTTGGCGCTTATCATCCCATTGCAGTTCCTTAGCTATTACGCTGGCGGTGCGGCGATATTTGCTTACCTAAAGCAGCGCGGTCTAGCCAAAGACGTTCCAGAGTGGGACAAAGCACGCATGGCGCTAGAACTGAACTTTGTGAACCACATATTGCCAACGGCCGGTGTGTCTGGTGTGTCATACATGTCATGGCGACTGAGCAGGCTGGGCGTAAGTTCCGGACGAGCAACTCTAGCGCAAATGGTGCGTCTGGCAACATCATTTTTTGCCTTTATCGTATTGCTGATGATAGCGGTTATCGCAGTAACGCTGGACGAAGGTGTAAACCGCCTAACAATACTGGTGGCATCGGGGCTGGTCTCGGCTCTCGTCATCGGTTTGATGGTCGTCTGGTACGTGCTGGACAACCAGACTCGACTAGCACGGTTCTCGCGTGCCATCGCAAAGCTCGTTAATGGCTTTGGTCGCTTTGTGTTGAGGCGCCGCGACCAGATACTTTCTGCCCAGTCTGTCGAAAGCTTCTTTAGCGAACTGCAGGACGACTACCGCGCACTAAAACGTGAGCCAAAGTTGCTAATAAAACCATTCTTATGGGGTCTAGTGTTCAACGCAACCGAAGTTAGTCTGTTTTTCTTCACGTTCTTAGCGTTAGGTACTTTCGTGAACCCAGCTGCTATCTTGCTAGCACTAGGTGTTGCGACGGTCGTCGGAACGTTCATGATAACCCCTGGTGGAGCAGGCGGCTATGAGGCCATGATGGTGCTGATGCTAGCTAGTGCCGGTGTACCTGGAGGCGTCGTCATCGCAGGTGTTTTGATGGCGCGTGTTCTGTTGATATTACTAACCATCGGTAGTGGATACGTTTTCTACCACTTAGCTTTGAAGAAATATGGAAAATCAGACGATCCAGCCTAGTTTTAGTGTCTCCGAAGCTATCGCCGTCATAAACCAGACGCTGGATTACGCCTATCCGTCGATAACGGTCGAGGGCGAAGTTAGTGGATACAAAGTAAGCCAAAATAAGTGGGTGTTTTTCGACATCAAAGATCTAGGGGGAACTCTAAACTGTTTCGCGACTGTTTACGGCTTGCGTACACAGTTAGAAGATGGCATGCGGGTGCGAGTAGTGGCACAGCCGCGTATATCGCCAAAATGGGGCAAGTTCAGCCTAACGGTGCGTAGTGTCCAGCCAGTAGGTGAGGGTAGTCTAAAACGTGCTTTCGAACTCTTGAAAGCTAAACTGGATAAAGAAGGTCTGTTTGCTCCAGAACGCAAACGACTACTACCGCAACTACCAAACAGGATAGGTGTTATTAGCTCAACGCAAGCGGCTGGTTACGAGGATTTCAAAAAGATCGTTTCTGACCGCTGGGGCGGGGTTGAACTAGTAGTAGCACATGTACAGGTACAAGGCGAAACTGCACCTAGCCAGATAGTTCGTGCACTGGATCACTTCAACCAGATGAGTGAACCGGTTGATGTTGTAGCGATCATTCGAGGTGGTGGCAGTAGTGACGACCTTGCAGCATTCAACGACGAACCTCTGGTGCGGGCGATAGCTAGTTCGCGAATACCGACCATAGTAGGCGTGGGGCATGAAGTAGACGTTAGCTTAGCTGACATGGCAGCTGATGTTCGAGCGGCTACGCCGAGCAATGCTGCGCAGATATTGGTGCCGGACAAACGAGAAATAATCGCCCAGGTTCGAGCTGAGACTAAAAGTATGTTGAAATCTGTACGTATGTTGCACGGCAGGTATGTCGATACACTAGAGGATTCTAGGGCTAGGCTAATATCTGGAGTGGCTGACGTCTACGAGCGCACTAAAGACCGATATGCGATGCTAGCTGCGGTGTTGTCTCAGCTAAATCCACGGACAGCGCTGGCTCGCGGGTATGCGCTAGTCTTTGACGAGTCCCGTGCGGTACTAAGGCAACCGCCGCCGGTCGGCGCTAAACTAACCGTAGAAACTGAAAACGCGATCATAAGAGTAGGAGTAGAAGATGTCGAGCAAAAACATTCGTGAAAAATTGGATGAACTGAGCGAAATAGTCGCTAGTTTCGAACGTGACGAACTGAGTGTCGAGGAAGCGATAGAGCAATTCGACAAAGGTGCCGTGCTGTCTCAGGATATCGAAAAAACACTCGCTGAACTAAAGACCAAAATAACTGTACTAAAAGAACGATTTGATCAGGAATGATGATAGTTTTGTGGCTGGTACTGGCTGTACTGTTTGTCTGTTTTTTGCTGATAGTTTTTCGGGGAGCGCCATACGTACCAACCCACAAACGTGACGTCGAGGCTTTGTTCGGGCTATATGACTTTAAACCGGGTGAAGTCCTGGTCGATCTCGGGTCTGGTGACGGCAGGGTTTTAGTCGAGGCGGCAAAACGGGGCGTGCGTGCGGTTGGCTACGAGCTAAACCCGTTTCTGGTGTTTTATTCGCGATGGAGGCTGGGTAGAGAAGAAAACGTCAGTGTGAAACTACAAGATTTTTGGAGTGCAAAACTACCTGACGACACCGCAGTGGTTTTCGTATTTTTAGCTGATCCATTTATGAAAAAACTCGATCGTAAACTAACCGCCGAGGCGCAGCGCCTAGGTCACGACATAATTTTAGTCAGTTACGGCATGAAGATAATCGGCAAAACACTAGAGCGCGAGCAGGGTGGTCTGCTGAACTACCGCTACTATGCGGACAACAAAGCGTAAGTACCTTTACAGCAGTACTTGCAGACGGGTATAGTAGAGGCTAGTTATGTATCCTGAACAACAACAGCCACAACCTTTTCCACCACAACCACAGTGGAGTCCACAGCAACCGCAACAGGGAAAATACCGCAAACAGCGTAATCCGCTGCTGATCGCTAGTATCATTTTAGGTCTCGCCGCCGCTGGTTTTGCCGGTTTTAGCGCCTGGGCCTACATGAACTACCAGGATCAAAAGAACAACACTGACCAAAAGATAGAAGAAGCCGTCACCAAGTCAGAAGCTGCGCAGAAAGAAGTATTGGAAAAAGACTTCCTAGAGCGCGAAAAGCAACCGTACACAAAATTCAACGGTCCTGACGATCTAGGCCATGTTACCTTTGATTTTCCTAAGACATGGAGCGTTTACATCGGTGAAACTAGCGGTAACACCTTTCAGGCATTCCTAAATCCAGGGACAGTACCTACAGTTTCGAACTCACAGCCATACGCAACACGCGTCGTGGTTGTCGACAAATCGTACGAAGACACACTGAAGTCATACGAATCATCAGTTAAAAAAGGTTCACTAAAAAGTGCTCCTGTGACCGTAAACGGCTTTACCGGAGTTCGCCTGGACGGTGAGTTCAGTAAAGAGCGCAAGGGTAGTTCGGTTATCTTTAAAGTTCGCGACAAAACATTGCTTATTTCGACCGATGCAGAGTCATTCCGGGGCGACTTTGACGGCATCATCCTGAAGTCACTCGACTTCAACCCATAGCCCACATCGCCACTGTGATGCTACACTAGAGGTAGCTATGAGTGAGCAGAAGAACGAGGGATTACAAACTTGGGGTAGTCTCGCGCTGCCGTCGCTTTTGGCGGCTGCCCATGAACTAAAATCACCTCTGGTGCTGATGCGTCAGCTATCTCTGCAATTGGAGCACACCGGAACACTAACACCCGAACAGCTGGTTGTGCAACAACGATTGCGTTTGACGGCCGAGCGCTCGCTGCGGCTGGTAGAGAACATCACGACCAGTGCTCGATTGGATGATGCGATGTTTGCACTGGAACCGCTACAGGCTCACGCTGTATGGAGTGAGGTTGCACAGGAGATATCGCCGTTTGCTCGCCACCTAGAGCAAGGATTGAACCTGAAAATGCCTAAAAAACCACTTCTCGTGGTTGCGCACCGTGAACTGTTGCCGGCGGTTCTGCTGGGACTTTGCGACAATGCGCTAGCGCACAATCCTAGCAGCAAACCAGTGACTCTGGGTGCTAGGAAAGACGGTGATGCGGTGGTATTTTCAGTTCGAGATCATGGACCAAAAGTCGGTCTGAAAGAGTTTAGAGAATTAGAAGGACGACTGGGTGTAGCACCGCAGCCACTCGGAACTCGACCCGGCAGTAGCGGGCTCGGCTTATGGATAGCCGGCACGTTCGCGCGTGCTATGAATGCCAGTTTGCAGGTAACTCGGCACCGGGCTGGTGGCATGACATTTTCACTTCACGTACCTGTATCGGGGCAGTTGTCGTTGTTATGATGAACAAAATATTGCTGATAGAAGACGATCAATGGCTGGCAGACAGCTACCAGGCGATACTGCGTTCGCGCGGTCATGGTGTAACTCACTTAGCTACGGCACATGAGGCCATGGACTGGATAGATAAAAACCCGCCAGTTCTGATAGTCGCCGACGTTCTACTGGGAGACCATAGTTCGTTTACGTTATTTCACGAGCTACAAAGCTATGGTGACACTTCACTGATACCGATAATTCTATGCACTAACGTCGACGCCGAACAACTGAAAGATGTTTCATTGTCTAGTTACGGTATCGTCGAAGTTTTAGACAAGTCCACATTGACTCCGGACAGGCTAGTGCTGGCTGTCGAAGAGCATATACCAGAGGCACGAGGTACCGAGCGGTGAAACCGATCCGTACTAAAGCCATTGTGCTGCGGCGCACAAATTATGCCGAGGCTGACCGCATATTGCAGCTGTTGACACCAAACTACGGCAAACTGAGCGTCATAGCGAAAGGCGTTCGCCGCGAGCAGAGTAAGCTAGCTGGCGGTATAGAGTTATTTGCGGTTTGTGACGTTTCGGTTATACCAGGCAAGGGCGACATGGGCACATTGACCAGCGCCCGACTGGATAACTTTTATGGCCATATCATAGAAGAGTACGACCGGTTGCAGTTCGGGTACGAGGCTATCCGTAGGGTGGCTACTGCCGTAGAAAATGTGCCGGAGCCGGCATTTTTTGAACTGTTGCGTGTAACGTTTGCTTCGTTAGATGACATTGCGATCAGTGAAAAGGTGACAGCTACCTGGTTCTGGCTGCAGCTGGCAATACTGCTCGGTGTCGGACTAAATCTGTCGACTGATGAAAATGGTATGAAGTTGGTAGAAGAAAGTCGTTACAACTTTGACGAATCGGCGGATGCTTTTTCGTATCATGAGCAAGGTAGGTTCACGACTGAGCATATAAAACTGCTGCGGCTGCTAAGTGCTCAGACGCCTCAGGTATCGCAGCATGTCAAGGGTATCGAAACGTTGATAGGAGATTGTCTGTGGTTGGCGGAACGAGCGGTTTCGCACTAGCCCTGAAATGAAAAAGCCCCCAGCCGAAAACACAATGTGTCTCGGCTGGGGTGCGCTTTTTGCTGTCTTGGACCTCAGTCCAGACGATTCCTGAGGAGCTTTCCTGTCTCCAGGGCTACGATGACTTCTGCTCGCTCGTCGAGCGAGAGTAGCTGCGTGTCCATGTCGACAGATGAGCCGGGCACGGATGCACCGTGCTTGCGGAGCAGCGTGTGTGCTACGGCAATCTGCCACGCAATGACGTGTAGCCGACTTACCAGCTCGCGCTCACTCATGAGCTCGCGGCCACGCACTGTGCCGGCGGCGACATCGGTGAAAGTGGCCCGCGCTTTGCGCAGGTCCTTCAGGGCCTCCAGCACCTCATTCTCGCTGTACTTGAACACAGCGATCTGCAGCCGTACCAGTCCGTTCAGTGCCCTGTGGTTGGCTAGCATGAAGCTGTTGTAAATCCAGCTCTTGCCGTGTCTGTCTCCGATCTTCTTGAGATCCTCGAACGCTCGCTCGGCACTGTTTTTGGTGCCTAGTCTACGGGTCATGGACCAGAGCTCTTCGATGAGCTCCTTCTCGTGTGGCTCGGGCATTATGCCGTCCTCTCTATTTGTCGATGTGCAGAAAAACGCTATAACATAATAAAATATTAGTGTAGACAAGTCAATGGCGTGAACAGGGGTAAGCGTGGTATACTAGCGGCAATATGACTGCAAAACTAGAAGACATCGTTTCACTAACAAAACGCCGTGGTTTTATTTATCAGGGATCTGAAGTATATGGGGGCCTGAGTGGTACATGGGACTACGGGCCGCTGGGTGTTACCCTGAAGCGCAACATTATGCAGCTGTGGTGGAAGATGTTCGTCGATGGTCGCGATGACATGTACGGCGTCGATGCAGCGATACTGATGAACCAAAAAGTTTGGCAGGCAAGTGGTCATGTCGATACATTTACCGACCCGCTAGTTGAGTGCTCTAACTGTCACGCTCGTCATCGTGCCGACAAACTGGACGACCCGAACAAATGCCCAACTTGCGGTCAGACTGATACATTTGGCGAGCCACGTGCTTTTAACATGATGTTCAAAACCAACGTTGGCCCAGTTGCTGACGAAAGTAGTGTTAGCTACCTGCGTCCTGAAACTGCTCAGGGAATCTTCACGAACTACAAGAACGTTGTCGACAATTTTTACCCAGACCTGCCATTTGGTTTGGCTCAACAGGGTAAGGCATTTCGCAACGAAATAAGCCCTCGTGACTTTGTTTTCCGTTCACGCGAGTTCGAGCAGATGGAGATAGAGTATTTCGTACACCCAGACAAATGGCAGGAATCGTTTGAACATTGGGTAGAGCAGTGCAAAAAATGGTTCGAGGCACTCGGTCTGCCGGCTGAGTCTATCCACAAGCTAGAAGTTCCAGAGGACGACCGTGCTCACTATAGCAAACGCACCATAGATTTCGAGTTCGACTATCCGATAGGTCGCGAAGAGCTAATGGGCCTGGCGTATCGCACCGACTTTGACCTAGGAAACATCCAGCGTGCCAGCGGAAAAAACATGGAATACACCATAAAAGGCACGACTGAAAAATTCGTACCGCACGTTATCGAGCCAAGTTTTGGTGTCGAGCGTGCTCTGATGGCCGTGCTGGTCAGCGCTTACCGTGAAGACGAACAAAACGGCGAAAAGCGTGTTTATTTGGCGCTGCCAGAAAACCTAGCGCCAGTCCGTTTTGCCGTCAGCCCACTACTGAAAAACAAGCCTGAGCTAGTAGAAAAAGCCCGCGAAGTCTACGCGCAGCTAAAGCAAAAGTACGGTGCCGTCATGTGGGACGACAACGGCAACATCGGTAAACGCTACCGCCGCCAGGACGAGATCGGTACGCCGCACTGCGTCGTGATCGACTTTGACACACTAGAAGATGGCACAGTTACGGTCCGCGACCGTGACACGACAGAACAAAAGCGTGTGAAGATAGAAGAGTTATAATATCTATATGACAAAACGTTTGTATCGCTCAAAAGAACACAGGGTTATCGCTGGAGTTTGCGGTGGTATTGCCGAGTATTTCAACATTGACCCGGTTATTCCGCGCATAATAGCTATACTGACGCTGCTACCAGGCGGAGTTCCGGGTATATTGCTATACCTGATCCTCTGGCTGATCATCCCAGCCAAACCAAACGAAAAAACTATCTAGACAGCAATTTCGTTGACAAAGCATAACCGGTTTGTTAGTTTTAGGGTAGGCATATGTGATACGAAACTATATATCACATGTACCAAGACAAAAATTGCCTATAAACGCTAGCTAAAAAAAATAATGCGAAACGGAATGGGCGGCTCTACAGTTCTTATCTATCCTGCAGGAAGATGCAAAAAATCGGTTTGATCAACCGATTTTTTGTTTTGGGAAGACTCTGAAACCACTAAAATAAATTTCACTATAGTCCTTGGCAGTAAAGCTCTAGTACAATAGAAAACTATGAGCGACCAACCCACTTTACCTGACGAAGAGCTACAGAAAATAGAAGAAGACAAATACGAACCAGCTGACATATTCCAGTGGGCAAACAACCTAGTCCAGTACAAAGACGAGCTGAACATCGACCTGTTTTTCTTTAACAAAAACGGTGTTACCTACCGTACCAGTCGCAGTAACGACTTGGACAAGCAGATGGAGCCGATATTTATCGACAACCTGCTCGAAGAAGTTCTCGACGGTGCAGAGAAGGGCATGACGGTACGGTCTTTCGAGGAGGCTGAAGCCGAAGCTGATGTCTTGCAGCGTACCAAACTCAGCAATGTTACCAAAGCCACTGACGTGTTGCGCTGGGTTAAAACCCAAGAACACGAAATGGAGTTGTTTAGCGACGAAACCCACGAGATAAAGCGCATGAAAGGCGCTGTCGCTCGGGTGAAGCACGAGGGTATGGACACTTTCTATATCTTTAAACAGTTGCCGAGCAGCCAGATGATGAGCGGTCGTGTTGGCTGGATGATTCGTAATGGTAAATTCGTGCCGTTCGACGCCGACGCCGCTATCCGAATACCAGACGACAACCAGTTGTTAGTCGTCGGTGGTGACATGTTTGTTTTCTCGCAGAGCAAGCTAAAGAGTCTGTTCGGCTACGACGCGAAAGAGGCCTACATAGCTGACCAAAAAATCAAAGAGATCGAAGCCAATTTCCGCCTGAGTTTTGCCGAAGGATTGACGATCAACAATTTGATAAAAGGTCGCAAAAGCACCATAAAGAAATTGCAGAAAATAGAGCCAACCCTGATGACTCAGGAACAGCT
>CBRAFJ010000027.1:0-9717 GCA_967755195.1 uncultured bacterium
CAGACGTTCAGATAGACCACGTTGTAGCACTTGGCGACGCTTGGCAAAAAGGCGCCCAACAGCTAACCCAGGCTCAGCGCGAAGCCCTAGCTAATGACCCTCTAGAGCTGTTAGCCGTTGACGGTCCTGCCAACCAACAAAAAAGCGACAGTGACGCCGCAACCTGGCTGCCATCTAACAAAGCCTACCGCTGCGAATACGTCGCTCGCCAAATAGCCGTCAAAAAGAAATACTCGCTCTGGGTAACCCGGAGCGAGTATGACACGATGGCAAATATCTTAAAAGATTGCCCGAACCAGAAACTACCTACTTCTTAGCGTGGCGTTTACGCTCGTTCGCTTCTAGGTAACGCTTGCGAATACGAAGACTCTTTGGCGTAACCTCTAGCAGCTCGTCATCATTCAGAAAGTCGATAGACTGTTCTAGGCTCAGACGAGTATGCGGCGTCAGCTGAACCACACCATCGCTCGAGCTCGAGCGCATGTTTGTCAGCTGTTTTGCCTTACAAACATTGATCTCCATATCTTCACTGCGACGGTTCAAACCTACGATCATGCCGCCGTAAACAGTCGTGCCTGGACCGACGTATAGTTCGCCACGAGCTTCGGCAGCCTGGAGTGCATACGGAGTAGTCGTACCAGCCTCGAAGGCGATGAGCGCACCACTGCGTGTGCTCTGCAGTTTTGGACCGAGTGGCATGTAACCGTGCGGCAAGCTGTGCATGATAACTGTCCCCTTGGTAGCGGTTAGCAGCAGGTTGCGAAGACCGATAAGTGCACGAGTTGGAATGATGTAGCTAAAGCGTGTCGCTCCGCTGCCAGTCTGGTCTTGTTTTTGCAGCTCAGCACGACGCTGACCCATTTCCTGGGAAATAACACCGACGAATTCGCTAGATACTTCCACCATTAGCTCTTCGACTGGTTCTTTTTCGACACCGTCCTCAGTAATGGTAACAACCTGCGGACGACCGACTTCGAACTCGTAACCTTCGCGACGCATTGCTTCGATCAGGACCGACAAATGCAGTTCACCACGCCCAGAGATTATGAAACCGATACCATCGTCCTTCACGCGCAGTGCTACGTTAGTTTCTAGTTCTTTGCGCAAACGATCACCTATCTGACGTGACGTCGTGAACTCGCCTTCCTTGCCTTTCATAGGGCTAGTGTTCGGACCCAAGTACATGCTAAGCGTTGGGGCTTCGACTTCCATGACTGGTAGAGCTTCTGGGTTTTCTTTGTCGGCAATAGTTTCACCGATATGTGCGTCGCCGATACCGGTTATCGAGACAATATCACCAGCAACAGCACTCGAAACTTCTTCACGGTTCAGGCCGCGGTTTACAAACAGTTTTTCAATACGTCCTGACAGCTGAGTGCCGTCAGTTTTTATAAGAGCCACGCTCATGCCCTGCTTGGCTACACCACGCTGAACACGACCGATGGCATATTTACCCAAAAAGCTGTCGTACTGCAGCGCAGTTACTAGCAGCTGGAATGGCTTGTCCGACTCGACAGTTGGTGCCGGTATGTCGTCACGGATAGCTTCGAATATTGGCGTTAGATCAGCATCAGCGCTTGTATCAGCCGGCATCTCTTTCCAAGACTTACCATCACGGCCGATAGCGTAGTAGATAGGATAATGTAGCTGGTCATCCTCGACCGCAAGCTCCAAGAAAAGATCATCTAGTTCGTCTTTGACTTCATCGACACGACGAGCCGGCTTGTCGATCTTGTTCATGACGACGACAGGTTTCAGGCCTAGACTCAGCGCCTTGCCTAGAACGAACTTGGTCTGCGGCATAGGACCTTCCTGAGCATCCACAATCAACAGCACACCGTCAGCCATGTTCAGGGTACGTTCAACTTCACCAGAGAAGTCCGCGTGTCCTGGGGTGTCGATAATGTTGATCTTTAGGTCGTTCCAGTAAACAGTGGTCTGCTTAGCCGTGATGGTGATGCCGCGCTCGCGTTCCTGGTCACCGCTGTCCATGATAAGTTCCTGGCTCATCTCGGCCTGATTGTCGCGGAACGTGTTGCTTTGTTTCAAAAGACCATCAACTAGCGTCGTCTTTCCGTGGTCGACGTGAGCGATGATGGCGATGTTGCGTATTTTCTCTGGGTTTATCATAAAAACGAGCCCTGTTAACCGGGCTTTCCTCTTGGGCAACATTTTACTATTTTTTAGGCATTTTAGCAACTTGTCATATGGGGTAAGATGCGGTATAGTGTCTGAAGTCGCGCGCAAGCGTGTACGACAAAGTCTACATGCGCGAGTGGCGGAATTGGTAGACGCGCTAGCTTCAGGTGCTAGTGTCCATTCGGACGTGGAGGTTCAAGTCCTCTTTCGCGCACCAAATACAGACCCGGGCGCTTAGCTCAGTTGGCTAGAGCATCTCGTTTACACCGAGAGGGTCGGGGGTTCGAGTCCCTCAGCGCCCACCATACAAAAAACCCATCTTAGCGATGGGCTTTTTGTATGGCAAAAGAGTTTGTTATTACATCCGTGGCAAAAAGTCAGCGTAATCGCCCAGGGTATAATTTCGACGCAGTGCGTCTACAAGGTCACTAGGTTCAGTACCGGTCTTTACGCCCGGGTTCATGGTGCCATGAGGGTCAGCTGCAGTGCGCAGCTGCACGAACAGAGACCAAACTTCACTTCCGGCCTGGACTTTGGCAAGCGGCACACGCAAACGCCCTTCAGCACTTTTAGCCGCAACACTACCGCCGAGCTTTATGACAAGTCTCATATATTCGTCGAGTAATTTGAATACTTGCTGCCTGTCGCCTAATTTTCCTAGGTCAGCCAGCGGCATGGCGACTACTTCACCGCTCAGTACATGTATCCATAATGCTGTTTCCATGTGGTGCTTTCTGAACATCGCCTTAGCCTCTGTTGCTAATTGGCTAAGTGCACCGGCCGGGACCGAAACGCCTTCTATGAGAGGCACTGCAACTTTGCCAGCATTTTCATGCGACATAAAGGCAGCTGTAGCGTGTCGATACGACCAAAGTTTTTCCCGCTCATCTATATCCTCGGCGGTAATATACGCCTCTGTGAAACGAGAGATATTTTTGACGACCTGTTTTACAAATTTGGCCGCCGCACGATCTTGCAGATTGTCGCCCTCGATGAACAGCAGCACACCGGGCCCGTCGCCTATCATCAGCTGTTCTGGTAGTTCTATGGCGTTATTTTTGCGAACAAATTCGTACAATTGGCTGTCAACCAGCTCGACAGAACCTGGCTTAAAACTACTGATAACTTCAGCTACTTCTAGCGCCTCGTCAACTGTGCCAAAGGCAGCAACTACAAGCGCTGACGAAGGAGTGTGTGGCTCAACTTTCAGAATTGCCTCGGTCACAATGCCTAGCGTGCCCTGAGAACCGACAAACAAGCGCGTCAAGTCTATGTCACCATTTTTCTTTTTCAGACGGCTTAGCGCGTAGCCGACATTGTCGAACATAACTCCATCAATCGCTTCCTGGTATGTTTTCAGAGCTTCATCACCATCACTCAAGATGACATCAACTGCTCGGTAAATCTCGCCCTCCAGGGTTGGTAGACCTAGTTTTTTGTTGAGCTCACGCTTGCTGACCGGACCGGTCTGGATAACTTCACCGTTTGCCAATACTACCTCTAGCCGGTCGACCCATTGCGCCATGCTGCCGTACTTTTCAGCATTCATACCTGAGGCATTATTCGCTATAGCTCCACCGATAGTCGAGTATTCATACGAGGCTGGCTGTGGCGGCAAAAATAGCCCGTGCGTATGCAGTGTTTCCTGAAGAGATTTGAAATTCACACCAGGCTGGACGCGAACCATTTTTTGCTTAGTATCGATCTCGAGAATCTTGTTGAGGTGTGTCGGGAATGACAGCACTATACCCTTGCCTATGGCCGCACCAGTAGTATCCGTGCCGTTACCGCGAGCCGTCAGCGGCACTGCATGGCCTCGCTCGGCTAACTGCCACGAAAAGCGCGCTACCTTGCGCACATCACTAGTCGTCCGCGGATAGACCACCATGCTAGGTTTGATACTTAGAATACTTGCGTCGGTCGAAAAGTGCTCACGCACCCGTTCTCCCACCAACACCTCACCAGATATATGACCCTGTAAATAACTCGCAACCTTGTTCATTGACTCTATGATAGCATGAGCGCGATAGAAATCACCCTACTTTGCGCCTTGAGAAAAACCCCATTTTCTAGTACAATACCTCCCTGTTAGCATCCAGTGCATTCCAATCTATGTAGCTGCACTATGGGTGGCGGGTTTGCTCGCAGAGCAACCCGAGAAATGCGTAGACGCGCGCGTCAACCCTAAACGTGGCAACGGTGTGCGAAATACGAGAGTCTCTAACTATACGCGGCGGTGGCGGAATTGGTAGACGCGCTAGCTTGAGGGGCTAGTGAGCATTGCGCTCGTGGAGGTTCAAGTCCTCTTCGCCGCACCAAAGTAAAATCCCAGGTTCATTCCTGGGATTTTACTTTGGTATGAGAGGACTTGGTTCTCCACGGAAATTTGCTCTAGCAAATTTGTAGTAGAGGTCGTGCAGCGCAGTGCAGTTCTGGAAAAGTTTACTTTTGCCAGAACAAACAAGCGAAGGAGCGTAGCGATAGTCTCTTCGCCGCGACAAAATAGCAGTGATACAATGACACAAATGCTTATAGCTTATTTTAGTTTGCTGACCACGCTGCTTTTCGGCCTGATTTTAGCTTGTGTGCTCATATATCTCCGAGTCAAGAAAAAGAAAAGTTGGACGTATTTGTTATTTTTCGGCATATTCGCCATCTACGCCTTCAAGGTTTTGGACTATACGCTGCTGCAATACCAGTCATTGCTGTTTTTGAAACTTTTCGCGCCAAACCTGATGCTAAACGGCCAAGAAGCCGGACAAACGATCAACCTCGTTCCGCTCATTTCGCTCACCTCCAGCGATATACAGACTTCACTTCTGAACATTTTACTGTTCGTTCCTTTTGGCTTTTTGCTACCGTTTGTTACGAAGATCAACATGGCTAGAGTTGTTGTCATCGGCGCGCTACTCAGCATTTCCATAGAGCTCGCACAGCTTTTGACAGGATTACTTGCCAAAACAACCTTTCGTGTTGCCGATATCAACGACTTATTGTTCAACACGACTGGCGCTGCGATAGGTTACGGGCTGTTTGTTCTTTTTGTTCGAACTCATCGGCACATCTCGAAGAACGGACGCAAGCTGCCTGAGATTAAATAGTCTAAGGAGTGTTGTACTGCGAGGATACTTGGACAGTCCACTGGTCTATGGTGTGGTAACGTCCTAGCGCATCTACCACACTGCTCGAGCCTTGGACGGAGTGTGTACCATCGGTCGTGATGTAACGGAGGTGCGGCCTGTAAAGCGCCACGGCCGGCGCGTCGTCCAGCCACTGTTTTACAAAGCCACGGTATTTAGCATCACGCAAACCGACATCGCTGCGCCCCCTGGCGCTCATCAATGCGTCGTCGGCCACACCGCTTTTATAGTTCGACAGGTTGAAACCACGGACGCTAGCCTGAGATGAATGCCAGTAGGCGAAAACATCCGGGTCAGCACCGAGAGCCAGCTCATACAACAAAACATCATAGGCACGAGACGTCAGTATGTTCTGTTCAAAAGTGTTAGTCTGCACTATCTGTGTTTTAACATCGACACCAACAGCACGCCATTGTTTCGCTAGCTCTTCCAGTACAGCTGCAAAGTCACCAGTGTCAGGCGTCACAACACTCAGTTGTAAGCGCTGACCGTCTTTTTCACGAACATCACCCTTTAGCACCCAACCGGCAGCCTCTAGTTCATTGCGAGCGCTTGATAGGTTGTATTTGGTCTGTTTTAGGCCTTCTGCTCCAGCGGTTTGTTCTGGCAAAAGCGGGCCGTCTAGGCTAGAGGCATGTCCGTCTAGCGACTTACGAATACCCTCTACGTCCGTAGCGGTAACCAGGGCGTGTCTAACTTTGACGTCGTTTAGTATCGGACGATCAGTCCTGAAAAATGCATATACACCGTTGTTTAATGTTGTTTCGCTAACCACGGATGTCGGATGTGATTCGACTATGGTTCGTATATCTGCACTAGTCACTTCGTTGGCGGCATTTATCTCGCGCATCATAAAACCCTGACGTAGGTCGTCATGATTTTTGTAGGTGTTTAGCTGAAAACGCTCCAGTTTCACATTGCCGCGATAGTAACTGTTGTTGCGCTCTAGCTGGACAACTACACGGTCGCTGTCAGGGTTGATAATTTGTGTACCCTGAAATCGGAACGGTCCGCTACCAACGGGTTCGCGGTTGAAAGTATGCTCACGCAGACGCAGTGGTGAAACTTTTTGCAGCAGATGTTTTGGTAGAACTCCAAACGTCAAAGCGTGCGGAAACGGAGCGTATGCGCTTGGCAACGTAAACTGTACCGTATGGCCATTGACGGCCTTTGCGGTCACGTCCTGCCAAGTACGGTAGAGGTACGAACGCGTTTGCGGGTTTTTTATCAGTTCTAAGGTAAAGACAACGTCATCGGCAGTTACCGGTTTGCCGTCGTGCCATTTGGCGTCACGACGCATCGTTACTGTGTACTGTTTGCCGTCTTCGGACTGTTTCCAGGTCTCACCCAGATCACCCGCCAGGTTGTTCGAACTGTCGTAACGAAACAGGCTAGAAAATATCAGGTAGCTAGCTGACCGCTCAGACTGCGTGCTGGCATATATAGGGTTCAGCGAATCTATACGGCCGATGACACCCTCTGAATAAGTGCCGCCTTCGACCGGTCGCGGTGCTGAAAAGGCATTTTGGACCCAGTACAACTGCAGACCAGTCGCAACCACCATTAGGCCAGCTAAAACCAGCCAACCTAGAGCGTGGCGACGAACGTCACGTAGGTTTGCAAAACGAGATATGATAAACCGATGCGCATGACGCACAGTGGCGCCCTCTATTTTTCGAGCGCGGACACGAACGTGTTTAACAGTCGGCGGTGTTATCCGGACGAACTTTTTCCACTGCGGTTCTTCGTCTGATGCCATATGGCTACCTTTGGTGGCTATTTTATTACGTTAACTAGCAGCAGGTTTACGACGATAGACAGAACGAAAACAACCGCCAGAACGATGGTTACTTCATAGAGGCTCTTGTCGACACCACGACGAGTCGTGAACAATTCACCCGATGCGCCAAAACCAGCACCAAGAGTCGCTCCACGTGCCTGAAGCAGGATACACAGAGTCATCAAAACTGCTGAAACGATAGTTACTATTTGTAGAAGTCCGGCAATGTTCATACTGCAATCTCCCGTTTGTTATTGTTTAGCTCCAAAAAACCGCTAATTATGTAGTTGATTAGGCTGATGATTATGCCTGTCAGAACGGCCGCAAAGAAACTAATATCTAGGTTTGGCACCAAGTTCAGCGCAATGTATACCATCAGACCGTTCACAATCAACATAAACAGCCCTAGCGTTACCAATATAGCTGGCAGCGACAACACGATAACAACAGGTCGCAGTATAGAGTTAGCTAGCGACAGGGCTAGTCCGGCGATCAAGAACGTTGTTGTTGTCGCCTCGGTGTCGTTAAAGCCACCGCCCAGTAGCCTGCTCGCGATCCAGAGGCCGAACGAGTTGAGTAGCCAACGGATCAGAAAGACCGCAAATTGTTTCCGCATATCCCTAATATTATACCGCACCTAACTGATGTTCGTCGAGATACTACGCGACAGGTTCTCGTGACCAGTTTCTGTTATGAGTATATCGTCTTCTATGCGCACGCCAATGCCCTCTTCAGCTATGTATATGCCCGGCTCAACAGTTAGAACCATACCGGATGTCAGAGTATCGTAACCATACATAGAATCGTGAACATCAACACCTAGACCATGGCCAACCGCATGTGGAAAATACTGACGATACTTCTCTGTATCCAGGCCAAGTTCTTCCAACGCTTTTTTCATAATGACTTCAACCTTTTCTTCGTACATATCGAAGCGTAAACCAGGTTTTAATAGCCGAATGATTTCCTGCTGGGCTTCGACCACCGTGTCGTGTACAGCCTGCTGACGTTTAGTCGGCTTGCCCAGGCTGTAGGTTCGACTGATGTCCGCAGCGTAGCCGTTTACTCGCGCGCCAACGTCCAGTAGCACCATGTCACGGCGGTTTAGCTTGCTGTTATTTGCGTTGTAGTGCAACGTCACTGCGTTATGACCGCTCGCTACTATCGGCGCGTAGGCATGGCCCGCACCGTTACGGCGAAAATCGTAATCCAGCGCAGCTTGCAGTTCATACTCATACTTGGCGCTATCCAGAGTAGCCTTTACAGATTCCAGCCCGGCAGCTGTTAGTTTTATAGCCTGTTTTATGGCTGCTATTTCCTCGGGATGTTTTACGGTACGCAGTGTCGCTAGCTCGCGGTTACAGGACTGGACATCGGGAAATATCCGCTCTAATGTCTTTTTTAGTTCATGCTGTGACTGGTTCAGCTGAAAGTGGCCGTGTTCGCGCAACCATTTTGGTTGTTCGTTTGTATAGACAACGCTATGATGTTTAGTTGCCTGACGCAAACGTCGCATTGCCTCGTCACGATCTATGACTGTTTTTACACCACTAGCCTTTTTGACTTCAGCCTCATCTGCGCCGCCGTCAAAGACTTTTTGTGTTTCACTGAGTTCTGGTGACACGAGCCACTCCGAGCCAGATGCGCCATCTAGCACCAACCACCAATCAGGCGATTTTACACCTGTTAAATACCAGAAATTTCCCTCGCTCTCAAAAGGTGCCGCGGCGTCACCCGACAGCTGCATTTCCCCATAGTTCGTTAGTACAACTAACGCGCCGCTATTTAGTTTTTTCAGCAGTGCGTGCCGATTGCCAGTAAAAAAGTTACTTTCCATGAAACCAATTATGTATGACTGCAGCCTTTTTCGCACCCAAAACCGCGCTCAACTGTTCTAAAGTAGCTCCTTTCACACCCTGACCGCCGCCAAAACTAGCTACCAGTTTTTTCCGCGTCAATGGGCCAACACCAGGTATGTCGTCCAATATACTTTTGGTAGCATTTTTACGCTTTAGAGTACTGTGGTAACTAACCGCAAAGCGATGAGCCTCTTCGTCCAGTCGTGCAACCAGTTTTGCGATATGATCACCTGGCTCCAGTTGTATCATTTTGTAGCCGTCTTCTGATGGTAGAACCAACTGAACCCCGGCATTGCGGCTGTGGTCGCCACTTTTATTACGACCAACAAATGGAATACCGGCAGCCACTAACATATCAGCAACGGCCCCTAACTGACCTATACCACCATCTATGACCACAAGGTCGGGTTTACCCCAGTCTTCCAGGTGTTTTAGACGACGATATATAACTTCGCGCATATTGCCAGTATCGTCGTTTTTTTCGCTAACTTTGAACTTGCGATAGCTCGTCCTGTCGCTGGTTCCGTTAACAAAAACAACCATACTAGCGACAACGTTGGTGCCACTCATGTGCGAGATGTCATATCCCTCGATCCGACGTGGCACCTCAGGTAGGCCTAGAAGCGCTTGTAGCCCAGCGAGGCCCTTGTCCTTGCTGATATCCATATGTTCTTTGTCGCCAAAAACTATCTGGCGCTGTAGTTCTTTTAGGTTTCCTAGGCGGTTGCGTAACCTGGCTGCTTCTTCAAAGTCATGCCCTTTCGCGGCTGCCTTCATGTCACGCTCTATTTCACTCATG
>CBRAFJ010000028.1:0-9636 GCA_967755195.1 uncultured bacterium
AAATTGCTTTTGAATTCTTTGACGTTATCACGTAGTTTCGATAGTTTCGTCACCTGAAAAGGCGTCTCGTAGGGCAACTCTTTTATCTGTTTTGTCCATTCGGCCTGGTCTTTGCGAGTCATTCTTATAACGTCCTCCGGGAAATATCAGTCGTTAGTTATAGGTTTATATAATATCACATTTTAGACAAAAAAGCAATGCTATGGTTGCTTTATGATATTTGTGCCATAAAAAAACACACCCTTTAGGGCGTGTTAGTTCCTGACGGCAGAAGAGATTTTCTGAATGAAGGCACGGCGGTGCACTACACCGCGGGTAAGCCCCACGGTTATACGGTGATGTATCACTGGTGTGTGCATGACATCCTTCACAATCTCGGATTATCTACGGTAACACCCTAAAAGTCAATGTATTTGTTCACATTTCGAAACAAGAAATTATAGTGGTATTATTGTACTAGTAGCATAAGAAGGGTACTATGACAAAAATTGCCATCATCGAAGACGACAGTGTTATCAGCCAGATGTATAGAATGAAGTTCGAAGCGGATGGATTTGACGTGCAGGTAGCAAACAACGGCAAGGACGGCATCGACCTAGTACGCGAATTTCAGCCTGACATAGTCCTTCTAGATATCTCGATGCCCGTAATGAACGGGGACGTTGCGCTAAAGAGCATCCGCAAAGAGGAGTGGGGCAAGACTGTTCCAGTCTTGGTGCTAACCAACCTGGGTGAAGAAGAAGCACCAAAAGACATCCGCTCACTAGGCATAGAAAGCTATATAGTGAAAGCTGACCTGACTCCGCGCCAGGTCGTCGCCCGAGTGAAACAGGCTCTTGGTCTACCTACTGAACAATAGAGTTTTCTTTTTCGTCCGCCACTCGACGGGCTGAACGCAACACATTGTCGAACAATGCACAGATGGTTAGCGGACCAACACCGCCTTTTTCTGGCGTGATCGTCAGGTCGCTTCGGGCACGGACATCTGGCGCCACATCGCCGACTATTTTTCCACCCTCACTGGCGGTTCCTGCATCAACGACGGCAGTTTCTGGTTTTATCATTTCACTAGTTATCAAACCCGGTACACCAGTTGCGGTCACAACTATATCGGCCTCGCGAACAATATTTTTCAAATCATCAGTTGGTTCACTGACAACCGTGACATCGTAGTCAGAAGTCTGCCACATACGAGCCAGCGGTGCACCGACCAAGCGGCCGCTACCCACTATAACGATTTTCTTACGTGCCAGGTCAACATTATAGCCAGCCAGTAGCCAGTTGATGGCCATCGGGGTAGCTGGGTCTAGCGTAGCGTTCTCACCTAGGGCGTCGACGTCTTTTTCAGGGGCAACTAGATTTACAAGCTCGTCGGTACGACTCGTGTCACCCAGAGGCAACTGCACAATGATGCCGTGGATAGTTTCGTCGACATTTAGCTGCGGTATTAGTTCGACAGCTTCGTCTTCACTGACTTTATGTAGTTCGACATCGACTAAAACATCTTCGCCGTAAGCCTTTTTCAGACGCACGTATGTGTCGATAACTGGACTGTCGACTGTCTGGACGATAGCCAGTTTTGGCGCGACTCCCCACGCTTGACGCAGGCCACGCACCTGTTTAGCCTGGCGCTCTTTGATATATTCCGCCAGTTAGGCGCCGTTTAGTACTTTCATTACCTCTAGTCTAACAGATATAATAAAGCCACATAATGATCATCGACCCATACACCTGGCACAAACTGACCATCGACGAGATCGCTCCTATTGCTGAAGCAACTGTGGCAGTGCGTGCCGAGAAACCGGCTGGCTATCAGTTTCGTGCCGGCCAGTACGCTGTCGTACGAGTCAACGGCACACTGCTGCGACAATATTCGTTTGCCTCCAGCCCGGATAACGACAAGTTAGAATTCATAATTCAGCACGAACCAGAAGGTCAGGTGTCTAGCTGGTTTTATAACATAGCGAAACCCGGTGACAGCATAGAGATATCGCAAGCATTCGGCAACTTTACGCTCGACCCGCACAACACACGCCCAGTGTTAATGATCGCTGGTAGAGTCGGTATAGCGCCTTTTATGAGCATGTTGCGCGAAAGACCGCGAAGGCCAGTACAGCTCCTCTACAGCGTCAGAAACATCTCACAGGTGGTATATGGCAGCGAAATAGCTCCATTTCAGCCAAATATTGTCACTACCGCTACCCTGCCTCGCATCAGTAGCTACACGCTCGCCCCGCTACTAGTCAACAAACCTATGGTTTATGTATGCGGTTCAAAACAATTCGTCGACGCCATAGTCGCACTAGTACAAAAAAGCGGCGTAGCCGGAACCGACATACGCCGCGAATTGTTTACGCTGCAGTAGCTATTTTTGACGTTTCCGTGTAATGATACTATGCTATACATATAATGACAGCTGAGCATGCGTATCGGGTAGTGATCGAAAAGCATAATGATAGCGACTATGTATTGTGGTCTGGACGGGAGGTACCGACAGCAGAAATCATGGCAGGAATAAAGGATAACCTGAAACAACGTAATACAGAGAGTACACGCAGCCCTTTTGAACAGAGAATAAACGACTCACTACTAGTTCAGAGACGACGAAGTCTCGGATGGAAAACTATCAATATTTACAACTTGTATCGAGATTAGATCACAGCAAAATGTATTCATTATGAGTAGATTATTCCTAGAAGGGCTGCCTGGTGCAGGTAAGAGCACTGCCCTCAATATTATCGCAGAACACAATGTACCAGTAGTACAAGAACTCGGCCTTACGCTTGGCCCAGATGGATTTCCCGGGAATGGACAGACGATAGAGGAGATACTCGAGATCGATGACTGGTTTATTGGTCAGGAAGAAAGGAGGACTCAAGTATCAGAAGGGGTATACGATAGATCATACTTTACACATTTAACATATGCCTATGGTTACGGTCGGTACACAGAGTTACAATCACTTGAGCCTACTGTAGAAAAATACAGACGTGCAGTCGCATTAGGGAGACTAGCCATACCTACAGCAATTGCCTATATAGATGTAGAGCCAGAACTGTCTATCGAGCGTCAAGAAAAACGAATACGTAGCGGGGTGCCACCGCTTGATAGCTTCTGGATGGACAAATCGTTTTTAAGTGATTTGCGTGATGCATACGAATGTTTATTTCAATCATGCGAGTCAATTCCCGTCCTTCGCCAGGACGGCGCGAACAAGAGTGCTATCGTGGCTAATAATATATCCAACTTTTACAATAAGCTAGCGGAGAAGCCAGCGCAGACAGATCCTAGGCTAGACTTTGACCAGTACATTCTAGGGCTACGGTCTACTGGCCATGATTCTTAGCTATGCAATACTCCCATCATTCTTATTTATAAATCTGTGTTATTTGCGCGCAATAGTGTCGAGCAATTCATATCTCAAAAATCAGGCTCGACTTATCAAAAACAGCCGCGCACGCAACTCTGTTACCATCCTAATTCCGTTATATAAAGAAGGTCGTATAGCTCTAGAAACTGTATCGTATTTCTCGGAACTGGCGTCAAAACTTTCTTGTGATGTAGTGTTTGTAACCACTGCCCGAGAAGGTTCGCTGAAAAATAATGAAACCTTTCAAATGGTCCGTAAGTTAGTTGACCAGCACAATTATCTATCGATCAAGCACTACCCCTATCGACACGGCGCCAAGGCATCCCAACTGAACTGGGCAATGAAAAAACTTGGCCCTCACGTCAAATATTTTGCCATTTTCGACGCAGACTCGCGTCCGGATTTCAGGGGTCTACTGTATGTAAAAAATTCGAGACTACAACCTGATGTATTTCAAATGCCAACCGTATATAGACCACACCCTTCTGAGTCATTGGCTAGTAAGGCACTCGCTGTTTTTCAAACTAGATGGACATACTGTTTCGAGATACCAAAATGGCAACAATGGCAAAATAATCCAAATACATCCTACCCTATGTATCTTGTTGGACACGGGATTTTCTTAAAGAATGGAATTCATTTTTCCGAAGACACTCTAACTGAAGACTTGGAGCTTGGATATAGATTATCCGCAAAACGAGCGCAACTAAACCTAGTACCGTATTTTGATTATGCAACAACACCACGGAAACTATACATGGCCATAATACAATCCTCGCGCTGGTACTATGGGGAACTTTTTTCCTTAGGCTCTTTTATAAAACTCTCGAAACAGTCCGACAACATCATATTCTATATGTGTCGCGCAACGATACGTTATGTTCAGATACTTCTCTGGATGCTCGGCCCAGTACTAGTACTACTAGCAACAGCTCTAAGTGTTGCTAGCCCACTCCTACTAGGCTTAGCTATCGTAAATATTGCTATGTATTGCTATGCACTTCATATACTCGTCTGTAGGTACCAAGGTCTGTCGTTATCTTATGTTATTTTACTGCCCGTCAAAGCCGTGCTGAACGGCTTAGGCCCAATGCTGTGTGCTTACTTCGTCATGCTTGACGCCCTTAATATAAGAAAATTTCATTTTACTAAGACGGAACGGTAAGCTCAACGATAACCGGATAGTGATCGGATGCCAATCCGGTTGTTGGATTTTCTATAACACCGTACGAGATTATATTATCGGCTAAATCCGGAGACACGAGTATGCGGTCCAGGCGTACTGCAGGATGTAGGGCATCTTTTTCCATGAGCGTTGGCGCTGTTGCTGTAAAGTCTTTCATGACCTGAGCTGTATCAACAAAAGATATATCAGACAGTGTTTTATATACTTTATACTGTGGCTTGCCCTGTGCGGTAAATTTCTTTTTGAGCCCGTCAGGTAACTGTATGACCTGGTCACTTGACAGCTTATCCTGCACTGCCAATGAATTAAAGTCACCCGCAAGAATTGTCTTCCTGGCGCCTTCAATCAGCGGCACAAGCAATGAAATTTCTTGCAATCGTTCCTTTTCTGAGAATGGACTCAAATGCAGAGCAACCACAGTAAGTTCTGCGTTATCGTACTGAATACCGACTCGGGCTACGCAGCGAGTAACAGGCCGCAGCGCATTAACAGACGTAATAGGTTTTTTCGACAAAATCACTGTATGATACACCCAACCATCACCGCACTTCTCCAAATGGTAGTGTGGAAAGTTTGTACGCTCCGCAAATGATTTTAAAACCTTACTATTATCCGCATCAAATCCATTGGCTTCATTGACAATGAGTACGTCAGGAGAGGCTTTTTTGACGACTGTGATGATATCATTAAGCCTATCTTGCCCTCCATCTAGTATGTTATATGTCATTATGCGCATATTTAGCCCTCCTTTGTGCTATTGAAATCTGTGGGAAATTTCTATCACCATTTATTAGCGCCTTAACAAGTGGTATGTCTTCACTTGCAAAATCTTCATACGCTATCATACCCTCATTATGAAGCTGTACAAATGTATTATGCATGAATTCGTAAAATATTTGTTGTGCCTCGCCCGTTAGGCGCGACAAATTCCAGGAGTACGTTTCAAATTTAACAGCCTGCAATCTACGGTGTATTAGCTTTCTCTCATTAGGGTAGCTTTGCATATAATTATCAAAGTCACTCCATTCATTACTGACAGCGAAAATTTTATTGTTTGAGTTTATGGATGATTCCGGGTTGTCTCGACGGTATGAGACATAAGCATCTTGCGTCAGCCAAACCCTATTCGATACTGCTAGCGTCTTGAGATTGAATGCTGTGTCTTGAAATGCGGCGCCTGGACTGTCCGTGAAAACAATACTATACGACTCCAGGAAGGATTTCTTATATATTGCAGACCATATGGAGGGCTGAGCTCTAAATATATCAAAATGAAGTCTTGGAGCAATTATTTTACCGGCATCATTTTCTGGTATGATATTAGCTTTTCTACTCCGCCCTTTCGCATATTCCAAGAAATCTGACTTTACTATCTCTGCATCTTCCTGAAACGCAATAGAGACAAGTGATCTATACATGCTTGGGGCGATAAAATCGTCAGCCTCAATAATACCTATATATGTACCCCTTGCCCGTTCAATGCCTTTGTTTAGAGAATCACCATACCCACTGTTCACTTTGTTAATTATGACAATCCTTGAATCGTTAGATGCGTACTTTTGTATGATATCCAAAGAGCCATCGGTTGATCCATCGTTAATACACACTATTTCTATGTCGCTTAATGTTTGCCCAACGACGCTATCCAAGCATTGGGCAAGATGATTCTCGGCATTGTAAATGGGGATCAGAATGGAAACTACAGGTGCTTTACTATAGAATTCGTTTAACACTTAGCCTAATGTTATAGCACTAACAGGCCAAAAACAAATCACCACTAGACAGTACAAAAGCGGCGTAGCCGAAACCGACATACGCCGCGAATTGTTTACTCTGCAGTAGCTATTTTTTCGTCAGGACCCCGCCTTTCATTCTATAAACGATCGCATCAGCATGCGCGGCGACCTTTTGACTGTGCGTCACGATGATAACGATCTTGCCACTCTCAGCCAGTCGTTTAAATATCTGCAGTATTTTTGCCTCGGTGTCTTCGTCTAGGTTACCGGTTGGCTCGTCGGCGACGATGATAGGCACGTCGCCAGCCATGCTGCGTGCTATTGCGACACGCTGTTGCTGCCCGCCCGACAGGCGTTGCACCAGACTGTCAGCCTGCTCGCACGATATTCCAACCTCTTCCAGCAGCTCATAGGCATGTTGTTTTTCATCCTGAGTATGTCCAGAAAAGTCTAACCCTACCTCGACATTTTCACGGGCCGTCATGTATTTGATGAGATTAAACGACTGAAAGACAATGTTGACATAGTGCTGTCGGAACTGCTGGCCACCGATGTCACGAATGTCATTACCGTTATATTGCACTTCGCCAGATTGGATGGCATCTAAAGCGGATATGAGTGATATTAGTGTAGTTTTGCCGCTACCGCTTTCACCAACTATGGCATAGAACTTGCCTGATTCAAAAGTAACGTTGACCTTTTTCAGCACATCAACTGTGCGCTGACCGTCGTTATAGGTATGTGTTAGGTCTTGTATAGTGAGTATGTTTTTTGTCATTGCCCTACTCCTTTCCTGTAAGTATCGTTTTTGGTTGGTATTTCACGATACCCCAGGTTGGCAACAGCAATGCCAGGATGATGACACCGTATCCAACTGCAAACAGCAGCGCGTAGTCAGATGCGGAAGCGTTAACATCTATAGTGTCTATCGCCTCGACATCACTGTTCTGTTGCATTCCAGGTCCACCGATAATCATACGACCACCAACTGAGGTAGTAGGTCGACCAAAGTTACTGCTACTTTCGGTTTCACTCATGTTCTTCTGACTATCTAGTAGGCCCTGCCCCATCGTCCGCGCTACCAGTGTTCCCGTGCCAGCCGAAACCGCAAAGGCCAAGGTACCGACCACCAGTAATTCCACGGCTATCTGCGAGGCAACGTTCAGTTTAGACACACCCAGCGACAACAGAACCCCCATTTCATATCTACGCTCTTTGACATTTATCATGACTATTAGCGTGACGATAGCTATGCTTGCGATGATAACTATCCAGAATATAGTTGTCGCAAATCCGCCGACCGACTCTATAGGGCCAACCATTTGCTCGTAGGCTGAAGTATCTATAGACAGGGTCAAGTTATCTGACTCAAGGTTTGTGAACTTACCCTTTGCCTCGGCTATAAACGCGTCTGCATGCTCGGCATTCGTCAGTGTAAAGTTAACGTTCTGCACTGTGAAGTCACCGTTATTGTAAGCGTCAGTACTCAGGAACTTTGCAGCTGTCGCTGTGTTCATGTAGATCGTGTTCTCTGGACTCATTGGGCCAGCTTGTTCTTCGGTTAAGTCATAGATGCCGATGACCTTTACCTCGTGCGAACCACTGTCGTAGATGTTTTGCATCGCGATAGTGTCACCGACTTTTATGCTGTTGCTGGTTGCTAGGTCGTACGAAATCAGCACAGAGTCGTTAGTCGTCTCGTCAAAGTACTTACCGTCAGTTAGCTTCATGGTGTCGTTTTTGACGGCGTCTAGAAACGCATAGGCGTTGATACCCTGAACAGTAATGTCACCTTCGAGCTGCGTCGTTGTCTCGTCTTGGCCAAACATCCGTACGCCACCCATGCCGTTTGTCTGTGCCTCGATAGGCGTAAAACCACTCACCTTCGCCTGTGCATTCAAGCTATAGGTATAGTCTTTGACATAGTCAGAGTCGGCCATACTTTTCACCATGGAGACTGGTATTTCCGGACGATCAAATTTTGGAGGCTGACCAGGTGTCTGTGCTGTACCTTGGCTTTGCATCTGGGCACGCAGTTTAGATATATCAGGCTGCAGATACACGGTGCCGCCTAACGTACTTTTGGCGTAGCTCATACTCTCGGCAACTGCGCCCTTTATAGCAACACTAGCAAGAACCAGGTTTGCCATCGCAAACAGCACCAGGCCAATCAGCACCGCCCGCCCAGGCCGACGTATTGTCGACAGCCAGGACCGCTTTAACATGTTTTTAAACATTTACTTTCTCCGTTTACGGTAGTTATTACAGAGAAAGTTATATAGAGCGCTACTGAGATTATGCTGATACGGTCGCGATTTCAACCGTGAACGTTGTACCTTTGCCGGGACGGCTAGTAACGTTTATATGACCCTTGTGCTGAGCGACAATTTTCTTTGCAATTGAAAGGCCTAGTCCGTAGCCGCCGACGTTCTGCGAGCTCCTAGAGGTGTCTGCGCGGTAGAAACGATCAAAAATATGGTCTATATCGTCAGCTTTTATACCTACACCGCGATCAACAACACTTATTTGCAACGTCTTGCCAACTTTTTTGCTTCTCAGGTGTATCACGGATTTTTCTGGACTGTATTTTATGGCGTTTTCCAGCAATATAACGAAAAGGTCAGTTAGGCTAGCGGCGTCGCCGTTAACCGTTGCAGAACGAACGCTGTTTTCTATAGAAATGTTTTTTGCCTGAGCAAGTGCTACTACTCGCCCAACAGAATCGATAGCCGACTGCTCGACGTTAACTGGCTTCATGACTATGTCGTGGCCATTAGACAGCTGTAGCAGGCGATCAGTTAGACTGTGAAGTTTAACGACTTCTTCTAGGTTACTGCTGAGAAGTGCACGCATCTCGTTCTTTGTTAGGTTCGAGTTTCGCAGCGCGACTTCTAGCTCAGTCTGCAGCGTTGTCAGTGGCGTACGTAGCTCGTGAGAAGCATCTGACGTAAAACGGCTCTGGTTGTCCATGGCTTCCTGGATCGGCTGCAAGGTGCGTCGGGCTAGAAAATAACTAGCCGCGCCGCCAACCCCAAGTGTCACTAGGTTTACTAGAACCAGCTGCCTAGTTAGCCTATCGTGCGATTCTTGGATCCGCGCCTGACGCCAGGCGTCGAACGGACCTCCACTTACAAACAGTTCACCAAACTGGCCGCGTACGGGTATACCGCGTTCTAGTTCATCGGTAGAAACCTGGTACAAAACTACACTAAAACTAACGCTGACAACCATCAGGATAGCGATGTATATCAGCGTTAGTTTTAGTGTAGCCGAGTGTAAAAGTTCTTTCATGCTAGCCTATTTTATAACCAAAACCACGCACGGTTTGTATTAGCGGCCTGCCA
>CBRAFJ010000029.1:0-9542 GCA_967755195.1 uncultured bacterium
TCCCAAACTTCGGCAGCGGCTGACAGTAGGTCTTCAGAAACTAGGCTAGCGTCGATGTCGCTAATGGCATCGCGGTGCTTGCGCAGTACGCGGTTCATGCCCTCAGCGTCCTTTTTGTAGCCAGCGAAAGGTCCGACACGCTTAGCGATACGTGCGCTGGTAGCGTAGCCATGGCCAGTTAGGATAGCGGTCAGAGCGGCTGCAAATGCGCGGCCTTCGTCGCTGTCGTATGGTAGACCCTTAGCCATCAGAGTAGCGCCTAGGTTAGCGTAGCCAATACCTAGTTCGCGGTAAGCGCGGGCGTTCTTGTCGATAGCTTCGGTTGGGTATTCGCTGTAACCGACTAGGATCTCCTGAGCCAAGAACATTACTTCGGTAACGTGCTTGTAAGCTTCGATGTCGTATGTGCCGTCGGCGCGTAGGAACTTCAACAGGTTCAGGCTAGACAGGTTACATGCGCTGTTGTCCAGGTGCATGTACTCCGAACATGGGTTCGAGCCCTGGATACGACCAGCTTTTGGAGTTGTGTGCCAGTCGTTGATAGTTGTGTCGAACTGCATACCAGGGTCAGCTGATTCCCAAGCGGCTTCGGCAACTTGGCGGAATAGTTCACGAGCTTTAACAGTTTTGTGAGCCTTGCGGTCTTTGACACCGACCAGGTCCCAGTCTTCGTCTTTTTCGACGGCGCGCATAAAGTTGTCCGTGACGCGAACTGAGTTGTTAGCGTTCTGGTACTGGATACTAACCATGTCGCGGCCGTTTAGACCCATGTCGAAACCGTTTTCAGCCAGTATGAAAGCTTTGCGCTCTTCGCGAGCCTTACACCAGATAAATTCTTCGATGTCTGGGTGGTCAATGTTCAGGATGACCATTTTGGCTGCACGGCGAGTCTTGCCACCACTTTGGATGGTGCCGGCACTAGAGTCAGCACCGCGCATAAAGCTAACAGGACCACTAGCGTAGCCACCAGAGCTGCTCAGTTTTTCAACACTCGAACGGATACCAGAAAGGTTCAGACCGGCGCCAGAACCACCCTTAAAGATCATTCCTTCTTCGCGGTACCAGTTCAGGATGCTAGGCAGTGTGTCTTCGACGTTCAGAATGAAACAAGCGCTAGCCTGCTGGGAGCGGTCAGGTGTACCGATGTTGAACCAAACTGGGCTGTTAAATGAAGCGTGCTGTGTAGCTAGGATGTATTTCAGCTCAGAGTTAAATGTGTCAGCCTCTGCTTCTGAAGCAAAGTAGCCGTTGTCGTAACCGTAACGAGTTATGGTGTTGGCAACACGGTCGACTAGGTCTTTTAGCCCCTTTTCGCGCTCTGGTGTGCCAGGTGTGCCGTAGAAATATTTCTGAGCAACGATGTTTATCGCGTTCTGTGACCATGTTTCAGGAAACTCGACGTCTTTTTGCTCAAAGACGACCTTGCCGCTGCCTGGGTTAACAATCTTTGACTCACGCTTGACCCATTTTAGCTGGTCGTACGGATGTACGCCTTCTTCTGTAAAATAACGCGCAACAGAAAGCGCAGACACTGCCTGTGCCATAACTCTACCCTCCTCAGTTATTGAATTTTTTAAGTTGTTTTTTGTTTTGCACTCAGCACACCTCCCCAGGAGCACCGATATACACCTTATACTGTAGCAGATTTTCTAGGCGCGCAGTTGTTTTAGAGCCTCTTCGAACTCGTTAAGACTCTTAAACTCTCTGTACACACTAGCGAAGCGAACATAGGCAACTTCATTTCGTCCTGCTAGTTCAGCCAAGACCAAATCGCCGATGAATCTTGAACTTACTTCTGGGCTATTTTCGCCATAAAGTTTGTCCTCGATACGAGCGACCATTTCCTCGATCTCTACGTCTGAACTGAAGAACTTGCCGACTGAACGATGAATGGCAGCGAACAATTTTTTGCGGTCAAACAACTCACGCTCGCCATCTTTTTTCACGACAGCCAAGTTTGGCCGTTCGATGCGTTCGTATGTTGTATAGCGGTATTTGCAGGCTAGGCATTCACGTCGGCGACGTATAGCGTCACCATCGTTGGCGTCACGAGACTCGATAACCTTGGCGTCCTCGTGGCTGCATTGCGGACATTTCACGTTCCTATATTCTCCTCTTCTGTTAACAGCACCCTACACTCCCCAATGCTTGTGTAGCTAATGCTTAGTGTAGACCCTATATATGGTGCTTTGCAAGTGTATTTTGTGCAACATATGGTGTCTGTGCATACAGTGCACCGTATAACGTTCCGCCTATTATATCCTATAGAGTAGCTCTGAGTGATATTGACTAAATAACATTTTGTTGGTATAATAAAAAGATGCATGAACGGCTGCATACGCAGTCTGCAAGCACTTAAAATAGCTGTGTATATAGATACGCAGCAACGAGACAGAGAGGTAAGAAATGTTCGGCTCAAAGCCCCGAAATTTCAGCGTACACGACGCAACGAACAGCCTGATGACCGGCCATCTCACCAGTCGAGATACCGCAACTTCAGTACTCGAGCCTCGATGGATGATGTATGTCCACGAAGCCATCTTCAAGAGAGGACGGATACAGATCACTGCGTCCCTGGTACTGAAGAGCAACAAGATCGGCAGCCAGAAGTTCAAGTTCTATACGGACAGCTTCCCTGCACGCAGTGGCATCATATTCGTGATCGACCACGCCTGGAACGATAACGAACTTCCACCGTTCTGATAAAGATACTGGCATCGATCGCCAGCATCCCGGCGGGTGCAGTCCTCTCTGTCTCCCGCAACCTATGGCTTCAAAGAGTTTTGAAGTTTTAGGTTGCGGTAAGCGGGTATATAAAATGCTCAGTTACATGAACTATTATTCAAGTTTAAGCATTAGCATAAATTTGACTAAAGTGTTGTATTTTGGTATAATAGTAAGGTTGGACGCATAGCCGTCCTAGTACCCTACAACGCCGCACAGAACAGTGCGGCAACGAGACAGAGAGGCATCATCATGCGTTTGCTTCCAAAGCGTGACACTCAGCCTGTCGTGAAGACCGTCCTCGTCACTGGAACCCACTACGAGAACGGCGAGATTTTCGATATCGACGGTGAGCTGGACTATGTCAGCGGCACTACCAGCCGGATGAAGATCGGCACCATTTTGGACGTCGACTATGTGTACAACACTCGTCGCGGTCAGACTGTTCTGCGTATCTACCAGAACAGGAACACTGCCATGAAACTGCGCGCAGTCCGAGGTGTCTTCGCGGAAGGCGACAGCCTACGGGTTGTCGAGATCATCTACAAAGACGCCTGAAGACAACCATCCCCCACAAGGAGACGCGATGACAGGACAGATCCAGCGTATTAAGGCGATCGTAGAAGAAATCGATCGTTTCGGGGTCTACATCAAAGTTCGAACAACCAGGCACGGCCCATTCCGCAAGACTTCGTTCTTTCTCTTCTGGAGAAAAGAGCTACTAGTTGCAGAGGATGTCGAGATCGTCATCATTCTCACGAGGCGAGATGACCAGTGGGTGCCCGAAGCCTTCTGGCCTGAGGACATCGCGCCACTGGAGGAGCTTCCCTAGCCACCCTCCTTGCGGGAACAGTCCTCTCTGTCTCCCGCAACCTGAGTTTTCAAAATGATTGAAAGTTCAGGTTGCGGATATATCTATTCAGACGAAGCGGTACATTGACTAATGATGTATACGCTAGTATAATATGCTTCCGATACACGCCCTCCCTGGGCGTGTAGTACATTTCACCGCTGCCCTAAAAAGCAGCACGAGACAGAGAGGCAGGTGAAAACCATGTCCAAGAAGTTCAAGGGCGTCATCCATGCCGGATTTGAAAACGAGCCGAAAGGCCCGAGTATCGGTCTGGAATGGTTCAGCACACGGTGTCGCGCAAGCTTCCAGCCCGGCATGCAGATCGTCCCCGACAGTTACTTGAAGCATGACAAGCGCGGCAAGGGTCGGATAGATATCTGCGTCATCGGCAATGACGGCCGCACGGTCATCTGCACCATTGAAATGCGCATCGTCTCTGGCGTCTTCATCAACGCCGACAAGGGACGTCGCATGATTATCCGCGACGTCGAGAACTAGCCCTGCACCATCCCGAACTACCGAAAGGTTCATCATCATGGTCACCATGTTTGACAAGGTCAAGAAAGCCGTGCGCAAGCCGCCGCTTCAGGTCACCAAGTTCTTCGCGGAGGTCACATCCGGCGGCAACGCCGAGACACACCCACGGTTGAAGCTCAGGTACGCGGCCTTCGGAGGCAAACACGTCAACTTCTCACCCGGATTGAGATTCTACATCGCATCCGTGCACGAGCCGGGCAAGGGTTACGGCGGGTTCAAGGTCTACATCCTCAACACCAAGGGACGTACGGTGGCTACCGTCGACCTGTCCGTCACTGACGACAACAGCGAAATCCGCCTTCCCCTCGACTACATGAGGGGCAAGACCCTGGTGGTAGTTGAGTAGTGGCCCCTTCGAGAGCCCCGAGTCAGCCTAACCGGTGCGTCCTCGCGGGAACAGTCCTCTCTGTCTCCCGCAACCTGAGTTTTTAAGATATTTGAAAGTTCAGGTTGCGGATATACTTACGGCTGTAAAATTTCTAGGTAGATGCAGTGCAAGGCATTGGCGAGAAACAGAACGAGCCGTATTGTGAAACATACGGCTCGTGAGTATCACAGTCAATAACGCAGCAATGCGCTACCTAGGAATTTTACTGATCTTTCTTTTTGCGTCTTCGTAGAAACGCTGGGGTATCTGACTCGTCTTCGCTGACATTTTGCCAAATGTTAGTTGACGGTACATCGTCATCATCTTCGAACGCAGACTTTTTCTCGTCTAGGTCTAGGTTGATTGAACCGACAGCTTTGTTAACTTCTTCGTCATCAGCTACTACGTTATCAACCTTGCTCGACTCTATGTCGTGAACCGATGGCTCGTCTTCATGAAGCCCAGTAACAGGTGCGCCAGTCAGGCTGGTCGACGAGAGCGCTTCGGCCTGCTCGTGGAAATACTGACTGTCAAAACCGGTCGCGATGACGGTTATGATCAGGTCGTCTTCCATCTCTGGTTTCAGTGTGGCACCAAAGATGATGTTAGCATCAGGCGCAACAGCACTGGTGATGATCTCGGCTGCTTCCTGGATCTCTGACATAGACATGTCATAACCACCGGTAACATTGAACAGTACGCCTTTGGCGCCGTCGATAGAAACTTCAATAAGTGGGCTTTCGATAGCCTGCTGAGCAGCCTGTGCAGCACGGTTATCGCCACTAGCACGACCGATGCCCATCAGGGCTGAGCCGGCGTTGCTCATGATAGCTTTAACGTCAGCAAAGTCTAGGTTAATGAGGCCGTGTTCTGTGATGAGCTCAGAAATACCCTGAACACCCTGTCGCAATACGTCGTCAGCGATCTTAAACGTCTCTAGTAGCGGAGTACGTCGGTCGATAGTCTGGAGCAAACGGTCGTTCGGGATAGTTATCAGTGTGTCTACCTGTTTGCCAAGGTTGGCAACTGCCCAGTCAGCGTTGGCGCGGCGTTTTTCGCCCTCAAAACTAAATGGCTTGGTTGCAACACCGACAACCAGTATGCCCATGTCACGAGCGATACGAGCAACAACATGTCCAGCACCGCTACCAGTACCACCACCAGCACCTATGGTTACAAAAACCATATCAGAGCCGTCGATAGCTTTTTTGATGTCTTCTATAGACTCTTCAGCAGCGGCTTGGCCAACCATTGGATCGGCACCGGCACCTAGGCCTCGAGTAGCATCGCGACCGATATGGATCTTCACATCAGCTTTACTGTTGTGAAGCGCTTGCGCGTCTGTGTTGATAGCAATAAATTCAACACCGGTAAGTCCGGCTTCCTTCATGCGGTTTACGGCTGATCCGCCGGCACCGCCGACACCAATCACTTTGATAGTGGCAAAGGTTTGGATGTCGCTAGGTTTTACTTCTGGCATGTATATTCCCCGCTTTGTTCACATTTAGTATACACGTACTTGCATGACGTGCAAAAACATTATACAAATCTACCCCTGTCGGGTTTTTGTTATTGTCGGAACTTTTTAAATATTCCGCCCAATTTGCCGCCAACCGAGCCTAACGTGTCACCTAATTTACTCGAACCATTCCCCGAGTTGTGACTGTGTGTTGCCGGCTGAACACCTGGCTGCAAGTCCATCAGCATCAGGCCTATGGCGCTGGCAAAATCTGGCGAACCTATTTGATCAGACACGCCGCCATAGCCTTCCGGTCCGGCGACTCTAGCACTCAGTTGTAGTGCTTTTTTGGCATACTCAGCAATACCAGGAAGCAATGCACCGCCGCCAGTCAAAACAACGCCGCCCGGCAGTTTAGCAGCTTTGCCGATACCTTTTAGCTCACCCTGAACATGTTCAAATATTTCTTCTAGACGAGCGTCGACTATTTCATCTATTTCCTCGATGTCGAACTCGTGCTCGGTTTTGTCTAGTTTTACGACAGCTTTTTTGCTGTTGTTTTTGTGCGCGCTTGGAACGGCAACTGCATGTTCGACTTTAACCTTTTCGGCAATATCTAGGTCAGTTTTCAGACCGATAGCCAGGTCGTTGGTGATATTCACACTACCAACTGGTAGAACTGCGACGTGTTGCAGGTCGCCTTCTTCGAAAACTATAACGTTAGTTGTCGTACCGCCGATGTCGACTAGAACTACACCATTTTCCATTTGCTGATCGGTGACTACTGCCCTAGCAGCAGCCAGCCCAGAGAGGACGCGACCATTGATACGTGTGTCGGTCATTTCACAAACTTTTGCCAAGTTCTTCAGGTGTGGTCCAAGCGCAGTGATAACATGAGCGTCAACTTCTAGGCGAACTCCTGTCATACCAATAGGGTCTTTGATATTTTCCTGACCATCTAGCTGGTAGCTACGTGGAGTTACTTCGAGAATTTCGCGGTTAGCCGGTAGCTGCAAAACAGTTGCTGCCTCTTCGACACGATCGAGATCTTCAACAGTTATTTCGTGTCCGACAGCAATGACACCGCGGCTACTCATGCCAACAACGTGTGAGCCATTTACGCTGATAGTCGAGCTGTCTATTTGGTGACCACTCATACGTTCGGCTGCTTCTAAAGCCTTGTCGACAGCCTGAGCGGCACTAACCAAATTCACGACCGTACCTTTTCGCATACCAGTGTTTGGTTCACTGGCAACGCCTACTATGGTTGGTTTTCCGTCGACGCCTGGCTCTTTGTGGCCAACTACGACGCGAACATTTGTGGTGCCGATATCGAGACCAACTGCGTACCGAGAGATTTCCTGCATGAATGTTAGTATACCGGTTATGGTCGGTTTTGAGTAGTTTTTTGACATGTATCTATATAATTGTCTACATGAAGCTAGGCGTATTCGACTCTGGCATCGGCGGAGAAGCTATAGCCGAACGACTACATGACGACTTTTTGAAGGCAGAAATCATAGTTGTAAGCGACCGCGCTCATCTGCCATATGGTGACCGTAAAGCTGCCGATATCATCCAGCTAACAGATGCAGCCATACAACCTCTGCTACTTGCGGGTTGTGACATCATAATACTTGCCTGCAACACCGCTACGGCGGCCGCTATAGAAACATTACGCGAACGCTATCCCGAACAGTTGTTCATAGGCCTAGAGCCAATGGTAAAACCTGCTACCGAGATGACAAAATCCGGTACTGTTTGTATATGCGCCACACCAGCAACGCTGAGTTCCGAGCGCTACAAAAAACTCAAACAAAAATACCAAGCCGGGACGAAAATATTAGAACCGGACTGTTCTGGGTGGGCGCAAATGATAGAGGACAGCAAAGTAAATGAAGACGAGGTTGAAAAAATTATTTCCTCGGCATGTCTTAGTGGCGCTGACGTTATAGTCCTTGCCTGCACGCATTATCACTGGATACGAAAAGCTATCGAACACGCCAGCGCCGGGCGTGCAAATGTTATAGACCCATCTTTGGCAATTTCAAACCGCGTACGTGAACTATTACAAAGTCGTTAAGATCTCAGCACCATCACGTGTGATCAGTACTGTGTGTTCGAAGTGTCCGGCTAGGCTGCCGTCATGAGTTTTTATAGTCCAGCCATCAGCGTCTGTCACTATGTCTTCATTTCCGAGCGTAGTCATAGGCTCGATAGCAATGGTATCGCCTGGCTCGAGCAAAAACCCTTTACCCGCCTGGCCATAATTTGGAATATCTGGCGCCTGATGCATGCTATGACCGATACCGTGGCCGACTAGTTCGCGTACGATGCCTAGTTTTCCCTCTTTCAGAACTTTTTCTATAGCGGCTGATATATCACCGACTCGAACCGGACCCTTTATTGCGTCAATGCCAGCATAAAGTGAGCGTTCTGTGTAATCCAGCAGGCGCTTTTTGTCACCTCGTGGCTCTTCGTCAACAACAACCGTAAAAGCGCTGTCGACTTTCATGCCTTTGTAGGAAATAACCAGGTCAAAACTGGCAACGTCACCCTTTTCTAGTACTCGGTCAGTTGGAATGCTATGAACAATAGCATCGTTGACCGATATACATATAGCGCCGGGGAAATTTACTTCTGGTGTTAGGTAGGTTGCTTCCGCGCCATAAGCCTGGATCTCTTTCAAAACCCATGCGTCTAGTTCCCGTTCACTAACGCCTGCTCGTATTTGCTTTTTCAGATCACGAAAAATGGTGGCCAGTATTCGCCCACCATCGCGCATCGCTTGGATATCGTCGTCGGTTTTAGCGCGTCCGAACATTATTTCCCAGCGAGACTTTCGTCTATAACGTGCTGTATGTGGTCATGCACTTGGCCGACAGAACCAAAACCGTTAACGTCGCGGACTGCTACGCCGAGTGAACGGAAATAGTCTAGAACCGGCTGCGTTTCTTCCTGGTAAAGCTTTGCTCGGGCGGCGACAACTTCCTCGTCGTCATCCAAACGTCCACGCAGTTTCAGGCGACGTGAGATCTCTTCGTCTGGAACATTTAACACAACCACAGCAGCGATATCGCGTCCGTGATGCGGTAATTCTTTCACCAGCCACTCAGCCTGCTGTAGTTCACGTGGGTAACCATCTAGAACTAAGTGCTCAATGTCTTTGCCGCGTTTTATAGCATCAGAAACTAGTCTGTTAACTAGGTTAGTGTCGACCATTTCGCCTTTTGTCATGTGGGCATATGCCTCTGGGTCTTTGCTGTCACGCAGCAACTGGCCGGCAGAAATCCAACGCCAACCATTACGAGCCGTCAGCAGCTGACCTTGAACTGATTTTCCTGAACCTGGAGGGCCTACAAAGATGATCATTACGCTAGTTTTTCCTTTACAAGTTTTGCTACCAATGCACCGTCAGCAGTATTGCCTGCCTTGGCTTTGACTGCGCCGATAACACGACCCATGTCTTTCATACCTTCTGGTTTGACTTCAGAAATAACGTCGTCAACCAGCTGTGCAACTTCGTCTTCGCTTAGTTGTTCTGGCAAATATTTACCTAATAGTTCTTTTTCGGCGCGCACTTTGTCGGCACTTGCCTGATT
>CBRAFJ010000030.1:0-9506 GCA_967755195.1 uncultured bacterium
ATCCCGCTAATATCCAAAATATATTTCAAGGACAGCCATGGTGCGGTTGTCCACGGGTTTGATGCGGTGCATATTCAGCCGGCAACCAAGACGCTTTGGTTGGGCGAGTCGAAGCTTTATCATGACGGTAAACGTGGTGTCGCCGCCTTGATTAATGACATCAAAGAACATATCAAGTCCGACTATCTGCAAGATGAATTTTCTATTATCAGTAAGAAACTCAAGATTATCGATCACGAAATACCAGAGAAGCAGCATTGGCTTGATCTCATGCATCAGTCTACTCGACTAGCTGATGTGCTTGAGTCTGTCATGATACCAATGTTGTGCACGTACACAAGCGATAATTTTAGTAATCATGAGGATATAACTCAGGCATTTATTGATGCATACGAGAAGGAGGTGCGCGAGCTAAAGAATTATTTTGAGGCCAACAATAATCATCCGCTTAAGACTAATCTGAATATAATATTGCTACTCTTCCCAGTTCAGTCAAAGGATGATTTGGTGAAGAAAATGCACAAGAAACTCGTTAATTTACAGGGTCTTGAAAATGAATAGGGTGGGCGACGCTTTAGAGCGGATCACGGGCAGAGATGTCCTTAGTTGGAATGAGAGCTTTAGCTTATCAAAGATGTGTGGAAGCCTACTTAATGGTAGCGAAGACGAGTGTGAAAGTGCTCGTCTTTTGCTAATTCGTGCGTTAGATAACTGGGCCGTAATCCCCCAAGAGCATCATTCTTTATGGATTGATTTGATTGAGGCTGCCGGCTTCTACCCGTACTTGGCGAAAGAGCATCAAATTCCGTTGATGAGTAGTACGGCTCAAATAATTCGAAGCGAGTACCATCTTTCAAAAGGTTTTGATGGCGTTTATTTTCATGAGGAGCAAAAAATAGCAGCCGATCTCCTTGCTTCCGGTAAGAATCTGATCGTAAGCGCACCGACGAGCTTCGGCAAAAGTCTTCTTATTCATGAGGTTGTCGCCAGTGGCAGATTCAATAACATAGTTATTATCCAACCCACGCTCGCGCTGATTGATGAAACGCGAAAAAAGATTTTAGAGTATGCCGCGGATTATAAGATTATCAGCAGAACTACACAGAGCCGATCAGATGGAAAGAATATATTTCTATTCACTGCTGAGCGGGTGATGGAATATCAGAACTTCCCAGAAGCAATAGATTTTTTCGTTATAGATGAGTTTTATAAATTGAGCTATTCACGTAATGATGAGCGTGTTGACGCGCTTAATAATGCAGCGTACAAACTGCTTAATATAGGGGCTCCCCAGTTTTATTTACTCGGCCCCAATATTGACAATGTTTCAGAAGAGTTTCTAAGTCGTTACAATGCAGTGTTCATGAAAACCAAATATAGTCTTGTTGACAGTGAAAGCGTGGATCATTTTTCAAAAGTATATGCAAACGATGAGGAGCGGGAGCAAGAGTTATTTCAATTGTTGAGTAAGGCATTCAAAAATGATGGGCAGACTATAATCTATTGCTCATCACCTTTTAGAGCACGCAAACTCGCGACCGCATATATGATGTACCTTCAAAGCGGCGAGGACGTGCATGCGGAGGATGTGCCCGTATGCAAATGGATGGAAGAGTACATTCATCCCGATTGGAGCTTAATTGAATGTATCAGACACGGTATTGGGGTGCACGATGCCTCACTCCCTAGGCATATAAGTACGACAATTATAGATCTTTTCAACGAAGGAAAGATTAAATGGCTATTTTGTACTTCCACGATTATTGAAGGTGTTAATACGACAGCGAGAGACGTAGTGTACTTCGATAATAAAAAGGGCAATGGAGAAGTTGATTTCTTCGATTACTCCAACATTAAGGGTCGGGCTGGACGCATGATGGTGCATTATGTTGGAAATATCTACAACTTTTGTAAGCCACCTGAGATTAAGGAGATATCGGTGGATATCCCGTTTGTTGATCAAACAAATATTAGTGATGAGCTACTGATTAATCTCGATAAGAGTGATGTTAAAGAGACTACTTCCGACCAGTATCGCAAGCTTGAGCGTATACCACCGGCACTGCGTAAAGCTATAGCGAAGAATGGTCTTAGCGTCCAGGGGCAACTTGAAATACTAGATCAGCTTTACGCGGGCCTCAGGGATAACAACAAAAGACCGCTTATCATATGGCATGGCGCCAGTCCCTCCTATGACCAGATAGCCTATATTTTCGAGTTATGTTGGCCAAAATTTAGGCGCAAAAATGACGGTTTCGTCTTATCTCATAAACAATTAGCTTACTTTTTAAGTATTTATACGCAGGGCGGAGTAAAGAACATGGTAACAAAACTGGTTACGGAAGGTAAGCCAGTGGATCGTGCCATTAAAGATGTGCTTGGATTCCAACGTTACTGGATTGAATACACTATTCCAAAATGGATCTCAGTTGTTAATGAACTCCAAGCTCTCGCATCTTCAGAGCAAGGGATGTTGCCAGGTAATTACAGTGTATACATTAAGAAAGTTGAGAATGACTTTGTCTCTGAAAACATTGCTCACTTAATTGAGATGGGTGTGCCGAGGTCAGCTTTGGACAAGCTTCAACCAGTATTACGAAACGTAGGTGAGGACGATATTTCACGCTTTATATCGCAAAATCCAAATAGTACAAATAGTCTTCTGCCATACGAAAAGGCGAAACTTTTCCAAGCCTTAAATCTCAAGCAACTTGATGAATAGCTACTGGTTTAAATTTAGCTTACATTCTCTCAGCGTCTTATTAGTCATGTAAATGCTTGCAAACCTTCCACATGGGACATTAATAAAGCTTATGATCTAGCCAGCCTTATCAAGTTGTCTTTTAGTAATTCTATACTGGGACACAAAGTGCTCCACATTTGGGACGTTACGTTCATCAAGGAAAATACCCATCACTGTGGATGGATATTTTCCTTGGTTGAATAATGACCTAGACTTAGTAAAAATGTGACAATTACCCCTGTTATTTACCTGCTGTATCTGTTACAATGCTAGGCGATATGTCAATGATATTTAAACGATCCAAAATACTGGCAACGCTCGGGCCACCAACCGACGACCCTAAAATTATCAAAGCTATGGTCGAAGCCGGAGTAAACGGCTTCCGTCTGAACTTTAGCCATGGCAGCCACGAAGAGCATGCACGGCGCATACCGTGGATTCGTGAAGCAAGTAAAACAGTCGGCAAGCCTGTCGCAGTTCTGCAAGACTTGCAGGGTCCAAAAATCCGTCTAGGAAATTTGGTTGAAAACACCCCAGTCCAGAAAGGTGATGTACTGACTCTAGACTACGCAGCTGAACATGACGGCCTAACCATACCGATTCAGTACAACCTAGCTGAAAAGGTGAAAGTAGGCGAGCCTCTCTACATATTTGATGGCAAGATCCGAACTATCGTCAAAAAGATTGCCAGCAAAACCGCTATAGATGTCGAGGTCCAGAACCCAGGCATGCTGATGAGCCGCAAAGGCATCAATCTACCAGACACAGACTTTGGTGGTGATATCTTGACTGAAAAAGACCTGCGTGACGTCGAGTTCGGCGCGACTCAGGACATCGACTATGTAGCACTAAGTTTCGTACAGAGTGCTGACGACATAAACAACCTGCGTCAGATAATGGTCTCGCACGGCAGCACGGCGCACATCGTGGCAAAGATCGAAACCAAAGCAGCTGTCGAAGACAAGACACTAGAAGAAATCGTCATGGCTAGTGATGGTGTCATGGTAGCGCGTGGCGACTTGGCTATCGAAGCCGGTGCCGAGATCGTACCTATCGTTCAGCGCCGAATACTAGCGCTGTGTCGCAAGCACGGCAAGCTAAGTATCGTTGCTACCCAGATGATGGCCAGCATGGTCGACAACCCAGAGCCAACCAGGGCCGAGGTTAGCGACGTTGCTAACGCAGTCATCCAGGGAACCGACGTGGTGATGCTTTCTGACGAAACCGCCAACGGCGAATACCCGCTAGAGACTGTTCGTGCTATGAAAAAGGTCATCCTGTATACGCAAGATAACGCACCAGTTGCGCCTATCGAAGACGTTGTCGCAGATAGCAGCAAACCAGGCCAGAACGCCATCAGCGCGGCTGCGGTTTCACTCGCGAAGCAATTGGGTGCAGGGGCTATCATCTGTGAAACCAAGTCTGGTTCGACTGCGGAAAACATCGCTTCGCACCGTCCAAATCTGCCTATCATCAGTGTCACTAGCAGCCAACGTGCTGCACAGCAGTTGGCACTTTGCTACGCAAACAAGAGTTTTGTTCGTCCTGACGGTGAAAAAGCCGGTCTGGAACTGGCAAAAGAACTGGCCGAAAATGGTTTCCTGGAAAAGCCAACAACTGTCGTTGTAGTTAGTGGACGACAGCCTGGATTGGTTGGTGGAACCGACACAATTCGCGTCCGAACTTTACAGTAGTAACAAGCGGGACAGTAGTGTCGGGAACGGCAGGGCTTGGTAAAAAATGCTATGATAGAAAGGCATGCATCGATACTTTTCTATCTATCGCAGCAATCCCTTCTATAGACACAACATCGTATTTTTCTTCGGATCCGTCTCTGTTGGAGCTTTAAACTACCTTTATTACCCCATCATCGGTCGGCTATTAACACCAGGAGCGTTTGGAGAAGTCCAGACGCTCATTTCTTTATTTTTGCAACTGACAATTTTCCTTAATGTTCTGAGTCTGGTGGCGGTAAACCTGATAGCTCACCAAAAGTCAGAACGTGCCCAAAAAGTCGTGACAGAACTGCAACTGGCCGCGTTGTGGGTAACTGCGGCAGTGTTCCTGATAACTGCATTAACTGCCACTTTTTGGCGTGATCTGCTGAGGTTTGAGTCGGGTTGGCCGTTTGTCCTGCTGACTTTGGCTCTCATGGCTGCTGTGCCATTTACATTTCAGACTGCTTATCTGCGTGGTGCAAAGCGCTTTGGTGCGACATCAACAGCCAATTTACTGGTAGCGGGTGGAAAGATACTGTTGTCTGTCCTGTTGGTGTTAGCGGGACTAGGTACCGGCGGCGCTATAGGTGGCCTGATAGCGGCACAGGTGGTTGGGCTGATATACGCGGCGTCCAAAACCGGTCTGAGTCTGAGGTCTGCATCGCAAATACTCCGCGCTCGGCCGTGGCCAGACCTACGCATCATCCGTAGTGAACTGAGCTATATAGGCTACACACTGGTTGGATCGCTGGCAGTCATGTTGCTGCTGAGTCTGGACGTAGTACTAGTGAAATATTTTTTTGATGCCCATACGGCAGGACTATACGCGGCAGTTGCGACCGTTGCGCGTGTGATATTTTTCCTGACAGCTTCGGTAGCCCAAGTGCTTTTGCCGTCAGTTAAAACAGCAAACTCGACAGCCGATAATAACGGGCTTCTGTTGCGCTCACTAGGTATGGTTACACTGCTCAGCGCTCCAGTACTGGCTGTTTCTGCACTTTGGCCCGAGTGGACTTTGGGTGTTTTGATGGGCGGTCAATACGTTGCACTCTCAAACCTGTTGCCGTTACTCGCGCTGGCCATATTTCTAGTTTCGATCCTAAACGTTATTGTGTCATTTTTCCTAGCACTGCGCCGCTATACGCCTATTATGTTAGTTGCTGGCGGCGCCTTTCTGACGCTAGCTAGCATGCTTTTAAAGCACAATTCACTGCAGGATATCGTGATGATTTTGTTTACCGGAAGCGCTGCAATAGTCGGCGTTGTTGCTGTGTGGTTTCTCATGCAAAAGAGAGGAGTTCTAAAGTATGGCTAGGAAGAAAAAGAGAGGTAATCTGTTATCGGTTATTGTTCCGATATACAACGAGTCCGAAAATATCCCGCTACTTTACGACGCGGTTATCGGGCAACTAAAAGGTTTGAACTATGATTACGAGTTTTTGTTTGTCGATGATGGCAGCCAGGACGATTCGTTGAGCCAGTTAGCTGACATCGCAAAAAAGGATTCCAAAGTTCGAGTGCTAGAGTTTGCCAGAAACTTCGGCAAAGAATCTGCCGTGACGGCCGGTCTAAACGCGGCTGCAGGTGACGCTGTGGTGTTGATGGATGCCGACTTGCAGCACCCGCCAGATCGTTTACAGCAGTTTGTACGCAAATGGGAGAACGGTTCGGACGTAGTCGTTGGCGTGCGTAGCTACAGTGACGACGAGGGCTGGTTTAAGCGAAAAAGTTCAGCACTTTTTTATCGTCTGTTCGGCATAGTTTCTGACACGAACATAACTCCACATGCGACCGACTTTCGCTTACTCGATCGTTCGGTTGTGGACACCTATAACGAGTTGAGTGAACACAACCGTATCACCCGCGGGTTGATAGATTGGCTTGGGTATCATCGTTCATACATAAAATTCGAAGCACCACCACGTCAACATGGAGAAGCTAGCTATAGTACGCGAAAACTTTTCAAACTAGCTATCGACACATTTACGGCTCATAGCCTAGTGCCGCTAAAAGTTGCTGGGTACTTAGGTATGTTGATACTGCTAGTTTCTGCACCACTAGGACTGTTCATGGCCTTCGACAAATATGTCGTAAATGGGGCTAGTTCGTTTAACTTTACAGGTACGGCACTACTGGCCGTCATCATACTTTTCCTGGTTGGTTTGATACTAGCTGCTCTTGGACTAATGTCGATGTACGTGGCGCGCATATATGAAGAGGTCATGGGTCGTCCGCTATACGTTGTTCGTCGTGAGATAAAAAAGCCAGACGAAGAAGAAGGGGAGGCCACAAAATAATATGCGAATAGTATGGTTTAGCTGGAAAGATAGAAGGCACCCACAGGCTGGAGGCGCCGAGGTAGTAACCGACCACATACTGCGTAGGCTGGTTGCTGACGGCCACGATGTGACACTTTTGACTGCAGATTACCCAGACGCACGTGACGAGGATGAGGGTGTAAAAATTATTCATATGGGTGGACGTTTTTCTGTGTACTGGAAGACGTGGCGATACTACCGCAAACACATTCGCGGTAAAGCCGACCTAGTGATAGACGAAATGAACACCATACCGTTTTTCGCTCGCTGGTATGCGGGCACGCACTCGATCATGATGGTTCACCAGTTAGCTAGGCAAATATGGTTTTACCAGCTGCCTTGGTGGCTAGGCTGGGTAGGATATTTGCTGGAACCGCTGTACCTGCGTCTACTGAGCAAGCAGAAAGTAATCACTGTATCGCAGAGCACGAAAAAAGACCTGATGCGCTATGGCTTTAAACCAGAAAACATCCGAATAATTTCTGAAGGTATCGAAATAGATAGACTGCAGTCGCTGGATGGAATAGAAAAATATGAACAGCCAACTATGTTGAGTCTAGGTGCTCAGCGGGCCATGAAGCGTACGCTCGACCAGGTGAAAGCCTTCGAATCAGCTAAACCAAACATACCAAATTTGTTGCTAAAAGTGGCTGGTGATGGCAATGATCCATACGGCCAGAAAGTGATCGAATATATAAACAAAAGCCAGTACAGTGCAGACATAGAATACCTGGGTCGGGTCAGTACCGAGAAAAAACAAGAGCTAATGCGCCGTTCACATTTTATAGGTGTAACATCCACGAAGGAGGGTTGGGGGCTGATAGTCAGCGAGGCGGCCAGCCAAGGTACTCCAGCGGTTGTCTATGATGTCGACGGGTTGCGTGACAGTGTCCAGAATGGCCGAACGGGCATCGTGGTTTCGACAAATACGCCTGCAGGATTGGCGGAGGGCATCAGCACGCTTTTGGCTGATCCTGCTCAGTATCAGTCGATACGAAAAGCAGCTTGGCGGGCTAGCGAGCAGTTAACTTTCGCGCAGTGCTATAGAGACTTCGTGCGTGTCATGGGGGAGTTATCATGAAAAAAACACCGCTGGTTTCCATAGTAGTTCCAACCTACAACAGTGCCGAGACGCTACGTGATTGTCTAAAGGCTGTCGAGTCGCAAACCTACAAAGCAATCGAGCTAATAGTTGTCGATAACCATTCGAGTGACGATACGCGCGACATAGCAGCTGAATTTACTAAACATGTTTTCGTTAAAGGTCCGGAGCGTTCGGCGCAGCGAAACTATGGCGCAAGTAAGGCGCGCGGTGACTATGTTTGTATCATCGACTCAGACATGCAGCTGTCGCCAGAAGTCATCGCCCAGTGTGTTGGTGTAGTCCAAAAGCAGCCAGAAGTTAAAGGTGTCGTGATACCAGAACAGAGTTTCGGTCAGGGCTTTTGGGCGGCATGTAAGCGCCTAGAACGTTCGTTTTATATAGGAGTTGAGTGGATGGAGGCGGCAAGGTTTTTCGACGCCAGTGTCTACAAAAAACTCGGTGGATACGACGCTAGTTTGGTTAGTGGCGAAGACTGGGATTTGTCTCAGCGCGTTAAAGATATTGCACCGCTCGGGCGAATAAATGCGTTGATATATCACGACGAGGGACGGCTGAAACTAGGACGTACACTGAGCAAAAAGTACTACTATGCCAAACTCATCACGCACTATCTGTCGAAACAGACCCACGCTGAACATAGCGCCAAACAAACCAGCGTACCTCGTCGGTACATGCTGTTTTTCAGCCGACCTTTGCAACTTTTCCGCAACCCTATCTTAGGCTTCGGAATGCTGTATATGAAGACACTCGAATTTGCGGCAGGCGTGGCTGGAGTAATGGTCGGGAAACGAGACAAAAAGGAGCTGGCCGATGGATAGAAAAATGAAACAGAATGTCGACGAATTGCTAAATGAATTGTCACTAGATGATAGTTTTGTACTAGGTTACTACGGTGGTGGAAACTACGGTGACGAGTTGTTGTTTGAGGTTCTGCAAAATATGTTTTTGGCCTGCGGATATCACACGATAAGTTTTTTGTATCAAAAACCTCAGGACTTCTCCCGACATCATAAATACTTGGGCTACGAGGCGGTTGACTCGTCGAACAAGCTACAAGTTTTGCGTACTATTTTGAAGCGTAAAAATGTCGTTATCGGTGGTGGCGGGTTATGGGGATTGGACGTAAACCTAAACGTACTGTTGATGAGCCTGATGCTGTTCGTGTCACGATGGTTAATGGGCAAAGAAGTTTATCTGCTAGGCGTTGGCTACTATGGATCAACTGGTCGCATGGGACGGTTTGCGGCTTGGCTGGCCGGAAAGTCAGCTACGCGTATATTGGCGCGAGACACAGAGTCGTTTGATAATTTTTAACGGCGAAAACGAGAAACATATATGAGTGATGACATTTCCTTTTTGTTTCCACCGAATAAAGAGGAGGTGGGTGAAAACTTGGAAAAAAAGGACCGTATCATCGACCCTTCAAAACATACTGTGATGATCAGTGTGCGACGCTTCAAGCCTACGCAAAAAAATCCTTATGCTGATGCGCTGGAAAAATGGCTTCAGATGGATGACAAAACTCCTGTGGTGCTAGCTCTCATGGAGCCTCGCGCAGTTGACCCAGATGGCTACGAGTTACTGAAACGATGGCAGCGACTTCGCAAAAACGTGACGGTTAT
>CBRAFJ010000031.1:0-9283 GCA_967755195.1 uncultured bacterium
GGGCGGAGTGGCGCTGCTAGCGGGACAACCTGGTATTGGTAAGAGTACCCTGTTGCTGCAACTAGTTCTGGCTATCGGTCGTGGTGAGCCTGTACTGTACATTAGCGGAGAAGAGTCGGCAGGGCAGGTAAAACTACGTGCCGAACGTCTTAGTAAAAAACTTCCCGACGACGTTTCGCTGGTGGCAACAACCAGTGCTGATGACATTGCAGCGACTATTGCTCAGGGCCAGTACAGGCTGGTTATTGTGGACTCAATGCAGACTGTGGCTATGGCCGAGGTTGCGTCGGCGCCAGGTTCGGTTAGTCAGATAACCAACTCGGCAAATGTTATCATCCGCGCCGCCAAAGCTAGCAACACGGCGGTTGTACTAGTTGGTCACGTTACTAAAGAGGGCAGTATCGCTGGGCCTAAGGTTTTAGAGCACTTGGTAGACGTCGTACTTCAGTTCGAAGGCGATCGTTATGGCGGTTTCAAAATGCTCCGTGCTGTCAAAAACCGCTATGGCTCAACGTCCGAAGTGGCGATCCTGGAAATGGACGGCGAGGGACTAAAAGAGGTCGAAAATGCTAGCGCCAGCCTGCTTTCTGAGCGAGGCAAAAGCGACGGCTCTGTTGTCCTGGCGACTATGGAAGGCAACCGGCCGCTGTTGGTTGAGATCCAAGCACTTGTAAACCCAACCCATTTCGGCTATCCTAAACGCACCGCTTCGGGGTTCGACCTAAACCGACTAACACTTCTTATCGCAGTGCTGGAAAAACGCACCAAACTGAATTTATCGGACAAAGATATCTTTATAAATGTAGTCGGCGGGCTAAAGCTGAGTGACCCAGCAGCCGATTTGGCAGTCTGCATGGCTATAGCAAGTGCAGCGGCAGAGAGAAAATTATCAGACGACGTAGTTGTGTTCGGAGAGGTTGGACTAGGCGGCGAGGTGCGACGGGTTGCCAGTGTGATGTCTCGTGTTAAAGAGGCAAAAAAACTTGGATTCACTCGTGCACTTGCCCCCTCTAGCAAGGACGGCGGCGCTTTTATAACCACGGTAGCGGATATCCGTGACGGACTAAATACTTATCTAACGAAAAAATAAAGGAAATACATGGAAACATTACTTTTGGTTCTGGTCGCTGTCATCCTGGCAGAAACGACCTACCTGACGCTTCGCTCATTACGAAGTAGTGGCCTGGCCAACAAAGGCGATATACTTCTCGACACTAGCGTGCTTATCGATGGTCGTATACTGTCGTTCGCGCGCTCTGGCCTGATATCATCACGTCTACTAGTGGCTCGTTCGGTGGTGCGCGAACTCCAGTTCATGGCCGACAAGGCTGACCATGACAAGCGTGAACGTGCGCGTTTTGGACTAGAGATTATAGAAAAACTGCAACAGCTACCGGAAATAGATGTAGAAGTCTTTGACGACGGCATCACTAGCCAGCACGGTGTTGATGAGCAGCTGATATTGTTGGCGCAAAAGACAGGCGCCAAACTGTGCACCATCGACTACAACTTGAACAAGGCCGCTCGTGTACAGTCGGTTGAAATCATAAATATCAACGAACTAGCCCACGCCCTGCGTGTCGTGCATCTGCCCGGCGAAAAGCTAGACGTTGAACTGGTTCAGCCTGGTCAGGACAAAAAACAAGGGGTTGGCTACCTAGACGACGGCACGATGGTTGTCGTCGATGACTCTCGGGACTTTATAGGAAAAACAGTCAATGTCGAACTGACTCGCGTACTGCAGACTGCCGCTGGACGCATGGTATTTGCAAAACGTACCCAAGCTAAACAACTAGCAAGGCCAGAAAAGGCTCGCGAGCCAGCAGTTGCAGTGACTAGCCGAAAGGTAGAGCAGAAGAAAACTCCACTACGACCTCGACAGAAACAGCCTCAAGCGACCGAGCCAACTGATACCAAAGAGCAAAAGCCGCGTAGCAACCAACGCCGCGGGTACGGACGTCGTTCTCGTCCAAAGACTGCCGAAGATACTCTGGTAGACTTAGCGAACAAATAACCCTATGCATATAAAACACCCCGGATATCCCGGGGTGTTTTATATTGGCATAACTCTGTCTTAGAAAGCTAGGCCGAGGTTACGTCCACGTCCGCGACTGCCGCCACCCGAGGTATTAGGAGTGTAGCCCAGGGTTACGTTGCCGCTCTTTTCTGCTGTGTAGGCTGCAGAGTCAGTTACGGTAACAGTGACTGTCTTTGCGCCGGTTCCGCCACTGTAGGCAACGTTGTATGATGTCGCATCACTAGCTGGGGCCGAGGCAACAACAGCGCCATCTATCTTGAATTCTATAGTAGCTAGCGGGTGTGTACCTTTGTTGACACCGGTAACGTGCAGCTGCCCGCCGCTGTAGGTAACATCACCGCTGATCCATGGCTTTATGTCGTCACATGAGTGGACGTTGTCGCTACTAGTAGCGTCATAACCGCTCGGTGCGATGTATCGGGTTTGCTTTGTTATAGGGTCGGTAGTCTTACTGACGAACAGGCTGATCTTGGCGCTAGCTGGTGTACATTCGGTGGCTTTCTTTTTCGAAATCTTGTCGAACTCCATGTTGCTGCCGGTGTTTGCTTGGTTTTTGCTGTACCATGACGGGAACCAGTCTGTACGGCCAGACACGGTCAGTTTTTGCAGTCCAGCGGGTACTTCGAACCAAGCGCCAGGTTTCCAGGTGCCATCTGGTTGGAAGACATTGAGGTGAGCGTCGTGCTGAATAGTGCTGACAGTCGGTCCGACGATACTCGACAGAGCATTGCTCATCTGAGTATTGTCGTGGTTACCAACCCATACACTGAGTGTAGCCTTTGGACTAAAGCTATTCATCCAGAGGTCCTTAGAATATTTACCGAGGTTAGACGTACCAGTCTTTGTACCGGTTTTAACGCCAGGAACGTTCAGACCAGAGGCGCCGCGACCAAATGATGGTGAACGAGCTTTATCGTCGCTGAGGATGTCGGCTAGCATGTAGGCGATCTGTGGGTCGACAACTTGCTTTCCCTCGTCCTTCCACTGCTGGATAGTTTGACCCTGTGAGTTTTTAACTTCCAGAACACTACTGACTGGTTTGTATGTTCCCATGCGAGCCAGCGTGGCAAAGGTGTTGGCGTGTTCGGTTTGTTTCAGACCACAACCACCGATGGAGGCAGCCAGACCGACTTGTTTGTCGACTCCCTGAGTACAGTAGCTGAGGTCGCCCATGTCGTGGATGGTGTTGATGGTTGTATCACGACCAGCTATGTACATAGCCTTGATGGCAGGAACGTTACGTGACTCAGCTAGACCAGAGCGGATAGGTATATTGCCACGGAAACGGTTATCAAAGTTGGCGACAGACTTGCCGTCATCTGTCCGGTAGATGCTTTGAGGCAGTGGGTCGTCAGCCAATATACTGCCGGCGCCGTAGTTCTGGCCGTCGCGTTGTTTGAACAGGGTTGCGTATACGAAAGGCTTGATGCTCGATCCAGGCTGTATGAACGACGTCGCTGCGTTAACAGCACCATAGTCAGGGTAGTTGTAGTCGCGTGACCCGCGCATGGCCAGTATCTGACCGGTTTGGCTGTCGACCATGGTCGCTGAGCCGTTGTCAAAGTTTGCGCTCCTAGGCAGGCTGCCGGCGAATAGCTTGTCCATAGCACCGTCAACTATGTTCTGGACACGTATATCGAGCGTTGTTTTGACGGTCAAACCACCAGCACCAACGATCTTTTTACCGAGTTTCGACTCTAGTTCGGACTTTACCATCTGGACAAAGTGCGGCGCCTTGATGCCAACGAACTGGTCGGTTGCTGGTTTTATAGTTGCTAGAACGTCAACTTTTTTAGCTGCTTCAGCCTCTGATTTCTTTATGTAGCCTTGCTCAACCATATAGTCCAGCGTGGTGTGCTGACGGTCTAGTAGAGCTTCATGACCAGCTAGGTTGTACGGGTCATATAGACCAGGCAGCTGCGGGATGCTGGCTAGAAGGGCAGACTCGGCCAGGTTAAGGTCTTTGGCTGATTTGCCGAAGTAAGTCTGCGCGGCCGACTCGACACCGTTACGTCGTCCGCCATATGGTGATTCGTTCAGGTACAACGTCAGTATCTGGTCTTTGTTGTACATACGCTCGACCTCGATAGACAATATGACTTCTTTTATCTTGCGAGGGATGCCGGACAGACCGCGGTTTTGGGCTTCGTCGGCAAAGAATACCTGTTTGACCAGCTGCTGAGTTAAGGTCGATCCGCCCTGGGTGGCACCGCCGCCCTGGAAGTTACTAAAGGCGGCACGCAGTATACCGGTCATACTAAACCCGGCGTGCTTGTAAAAGTCCTTGTCCTCGATAGCGATAGTGGCCTTTTTCATGCTATCGGCGATTTCTTCAGACTTGACGACTAGTTTGTAGTCGCCGTCACCCTTGTCTTCCCATAGAACTTGTCCGTTGCGGTCTAGGTAAGTCGTTATAGTTGTTTGGACTCGTTTGCTCAGTTCGGCTGGACGTATGGCGTCTAACTCGCGTCGGTAGTAGGCGAACAGGGCGCCGAACATCAGAACCATCAGCAGGACGCCGACGCCGGCGATCTTTAGGGCCATGATGCCACCCTCACGGCTGAACCAGTAAGTGAAGAAACGCTTTGGGTGCAGGCGGTATGCCAAGCGTTTTACAGGGTGCTTTGGTAGAGTCGCCAAATACTCAGCCTTGCGCCTAGTGCGGTAGTCTTTGTTTGCCTTGCGGCGGTTGTTTAGGTTGGCGTAGACGTTCAGAGCCTTGTTGCTACGCTTTTTGCTGCTTTTTAGCGCCATAAGTGTACTTTTAGTTCTCCTCGCTGAACATATAAAACTTAAGCATTAGTATAGCACTTCTATGCAACGCGCGGCTAACTTTAGGGTATACTCGTAACAGAGGTATTTAAAGATACGGGAAAACTACAGAATGACATTAGCCGAAGAACTGCAGTGGCGCGGGTTTGTAAACCAGACCACACTAGCCGACATAAACGACGTTAACCAGCCTCGTACGTTCTATTGGGGTGTTGATCCTAGCGCTCGTAGCATGACTATAGGTAACCTAGCTATGGCCATGATGGTGCGACATTTCATTAATGCTGGCCACAAGGCAGTTCTGCTGGTTGGTGGTGCAACCGGCATGATAGGCGACCCAGATGGCAAAAAAGACGAACGCAACCTGAAGACACTCGAGGAAATAGCCGCCAACAAAGCTGCTATCGTCGAACAGTACAAAACCATTTTTGCTGGACAAAACTTTCAGATAGTCGACAACTACGACTGGTTTAAAGACATTAACTATCTGGACTTTTTGCGAGATGTCGGCAAGCACGTACCGATGAACCAGATGTTAGGGCGCGATTTTATCCAGAGTCGCCTCGGTGATGGTGGCTCAGGTATTAGCTATGCGGAGTTTAGTTACTCGCTGATCCAGGGTTACGACTTTTTGCACTTGTTCCGTGAAAAGGGCGTCACGCTGCAGGTATCGGGTGCCGACCAGTGGGGCAACTCTATCGCTGGTGTCGACCTTGTTCGGCGCGTCGCTGGCGGTGAAGCGCACATTTGGACAGGACCACTAGTAGTTAACAAAACCACAGGTGTCAAATTTGGCAAAAGTGAAGACGGTGCAGTATGGCTGGACTCTGAACTGACCAGCGTCTTCAAGTTCTACCAGTTCTGGCTAAACGTCGACGATGAAGGCGTTATAGACTACACAAAGATGTACACTTTGCTTACCAAGGACGAGATAGACGAGCTAGCCGAAAAGCAAAAGGCAAACCCGGGAGCACGTGATGCTCAAAAAGCACTGGCGTATGAGGCGACCAAAATAGTTCATGGCGAGGCTCGTGCTGAACAAGCCCGCAACGTCACCGCCGCACTATTTGGTGGCACACCGTTCAACCAGCTACTGGATGAAGAAATCGACATGCTAGCACAGGAGATTCCGGTCTCAGCCAGCTCTCATGTCATTAACGCTCTTGTGACTAGTGGTGTAGCTGCCAGTAACGGCGAAGCAAAACGGCTGATCGATGGCGGTGCCATTTCGGTCAACGGCGAGAAAGTGTCTGAAGACGTTCAGCTAAAAACTCCTAGTTTGATCAAAAAGGGCAAAAACAGCTTCATACTGGTTCGCTAAATGATAAGACTCGAGACGCCTCTAGTAAAAATCAAGGGCGTGGGGCCAAAGACGGCCGAGCAGCTGGCGCAAGCTAGACTGCATACTGTTAGCGACCTAATATACTTTTTGCCACGCAAGCATGATGATTTTTCACAAGTGACGTCTATTTCTGCCATCACGCCCGGCAAGGTTTCGGTGAAGGGCAAGTTCAGCGATATTTCCACCAAACGAGTTCGTCGTGGCATGAGCGTGACTACAGCGACATTGTCCGATGATACGGCCAAAGTTCTCGTAGTTTGGTTTAACCAAGGGTACCGCGAGACTCAGCTAAAGGACGGCGGTGAGTTTTTGGTCTCTGGCGATTTTGGTTTGCAGCGCCAGCGTTACCAAATAGTCAACCCTAGTGTCGAACATGTAAAAGAAGTAGCGGTTAGTGGCGGCCGTATCGTGCCGATTTACCCGGCTATAAAAGGTTTGAAATCTCAGCTAGTGCGCAAGATTTTGATGGAATTACGTCCGTTGATACTGGCGATACCGGAAACTCTGCCAACAGAGATTGTTGAGCGTGAAAAGTTGTTTTCACGAGCGGACGCTGTATATAACATGCATTTCCCAGCCGATTTTGACAGTCTCGAACGTGCCCGCGAGAGGCTTGGTTTCGAAGAAGTCTTTGCCCTGATGCTAGCCAGCCAACTAAACCGAGCCGACAACGCATCGCTAGAAAGCCACACCATACCGTTTAACGCCGGTGACGCCAAAGACTTTGTAGAGAAATTGCCATTTCAGTTAACTAACGCCCAGCGAGTGGCGGCTTGGGAGGCAATACAAAACCTAGAAAAAGGTGAACCAATGAACCGCTTGCTACAGGGCGACGTTGGCGCCGGAAAAACAGTCGTTGCTGGTCTGGTTAGCTATATAGCCGCTCGTGCTGGCTACCAGACGGCTTTTATGGCCCCGACCGAGCTACTTGCCACTCAACACGCCGAAACTTTGACGCGACTGCTAGAGCCGTTCGATATGCGCGTAGGCTTGCTGGTGGGCTCGACGAGTACAAAGGCGCGCAAGCCGCTTCTAGAGGCGGTAGCAAATGGTGCCTGCGACCTACTGGTAGGCACGCACGCTCTGTTTCAGGACAAGGTTAACTTTCGCGAGCTAGGTTTTGTTGTTATCGACGAGCAGCACCGCTTCGGTGTCGAGCAGCGCCAAAAACTGTTAGCAAAAAGCCACAAAATGCCCCACTTGCTAGCTATGACGGCTACGCCTATTCCGCGTAGCCTACAGCTGACCATTTATGGCGAGCTGGACATCTCCATCCTGAACCAAAAACCGGCAAATAGAAAAGATATCATCACGCGCATAATATCTCAGAACTCGCGTGCTCCGATGTACGAAAATATCAGCCGTGAGATAAATGATGGTCGACAGATCTATGTCATCTGTCCACGTATCGAGGATGGTGACGACGAACAAAAAAGCGTCAGTGCTGAAGTGAAAAGGCTAAAACAGTCGGTTTTTCGTGACAAACGCATCGGCATGTTACACGGCAAACTATCTAGTGAAGAAAAAGACTCTGTCATGCGCGACTTTGCTGCCGGTGATCTAGATATACTAGTCAGCACTACTGTGGTCGAGGTCGGAGTCGATGTACCGAACGCGACGGTTATCGTCATAGAGGGTGCAGATCGTTTCGGTCTGGCTCAGCTGCATCAGCTGCGTGGTCGTGTTGGTCGGTCTGACTTGCAGAGCTATTGTTATCTGGTGCCGACAACTAGCCAGAAGCCATCGGAACGCCTCAGAGAACTAGAAAAGAGCAACGATGGCTTTTATCTGGCGGAACGCGACCTAGAACTGCGGGGTCCGGGCGAGATATATGGTCGTGCTCAGTCAGGTGCCCTAAACCTAGCTGTAGCACGTATCATCGACACGCGACTGCTAAAACGCACCCAAGACGCGGCTGCCTGGTGGCTAAAGCGAGGCGGTGAGCTGTTACAATATAAGCAACTAGCAACTGAGGTTGACCGATATCGTCGCCTAACAACATTAAACTAACATTATCTAATTAACGAGCGAAGCGAGTATTTCATGTACGCAGGGACGACGTTGCGGACCAAATCAGGAAGGGTTATGGGTGCGCACCAGCGCATTGATCGCATAGCCAAACGTCATTTGCTGCGCGTTGTTCCAAAACGGGCTTATTTTCCGACTGTTGCCGAGATATTGCGGTTCGAAGGACTAGGTGGTCCTGATGGCATAAAGCGTAAAAGTCCAGCGCGTGACGAGCCGTGGCATTTTATAGACCCCTCCGACCCGTCCGACACACAGCTAATAGAACTCATAGAAAACCATTCTGTGAATCTAGAAAAAGCCCTACTAAAACGCGATCAGGTCCGGGCGGCTTTTGAGGCGGCCTGGCTGGCTCATGCTATTGTTGATGGCCTAACACCAGCACACCACTACCCGCTAGAGGCAAAACTAGAAGAACTACGCGGCGGCGAGGGTCTAGAGACTCGTAACAGCGTTAAAAACAAAATAGTACTGCCGGGCGAGACCAAGCGTCATATGTTGAAAAACAACTGGGAATTTTGGGGCGCCAAGGGCGTTATGACGACACACGGTTTTTTCGAATGGGGCTTCGCGACGACGCTTGCGTCTCTGCGTCTAGAGTCAGCCGTCCCTAGCAAAAACGATCTAATTCGCGTCAAGCAAGAGGGTATAGGTCCGATATTTATCGAAAATGTTCGACACATACACAGTCTGCGGATGTACGAAACCTTTCATAAAAAGGGCTGGACGCGTTCGTTGGCTCGCCAAACGCGTCTAGAACTAGCGCCGACTATAGTTCGAACTGTGACGCTGGCATGGTACGGTGCTAGTCTTCGGGCAGAGAAGCGACGGAAAGGTGAAAAGCTATGAAAGTTCGCCTGATAGCTGGCGATTTCGGTGGGCGCTACCTGGACGCGCCAGACACGTCGCGAACTCATCCCATGGGTGAACGTATCCGCGGAGCACTGTTTAACATGCTCGGCGATGTTTCGGGTAAACGCGTTCTGGATGCTTTTGCCGGAACGGGTGCACTTGGGCTGGAAGCGCTTAGTCGCGGAGCATCTAGTGCGACGTTTATCGAACGCGACCGTGTGGCTCAAAAAGTCCTCGACAACAACATTGCGCTT